>NZ_JAKJSN010000013.1:0-141701 GCF_050337005.1 Photobacterium japonica
ATACTGATTGTCGGGGCTAAGTTCAGTATGAGAATGGAAGTTCACATTAAACACAAAAAGTAAAAAAGAAATTAATAGAGTCGATAAGATCAATAGGCAATATTTAAACGTTTTTTTCATGATATTCCAATAATGTATGACTGTAGACTCTCATGGCATTTTTGCTAACCAATTGAAATTAAGGTGAGGTTATAATTTCTGATGGTGAACGATGGAATTTAATAATAACAGGTTTGTTCAGTTTGATTTTTATGGATATAAATATACGATGAAATCGCTGCCTTTTTTATACTTTTTTCTATACGCAACAACGTTATCATTCTGAACTGAGTACATTCGACTTTTTTTATGGCTCGGTCAATCACTCTATTTGCTTCAATCGGTATATCCCATGTCAATTGCAGGATATCGGAAACAACTGATTCCTCCACCAACCTAGTGGTTGATAGATGCCAAAACCCCCGCTCTTCCTCGATCCTAGTCCCTCGACACTCGCTGACTTCATCGTTCCGTGACCCACCCAACATACCTTCTCCGTTACACCCCCTACACTGGATCTATCACTCGCCAGTGGAGGTTGCCATGGACTCAGGATTTGATTTTTCCTCGCCCTATATACGGTTAGCCATTGCATTGTTGCTCGGCGCCATTATTGGTATTCAGCGTGGCTGGGTGGATCGCAACGAAGCGGCGGGTAGTCGCATCGCGGGGATTCGTACCTATTCCTTGGTCGGGTTGCTTGGTGGTTTATGTGGTCTGCTGGCGGATCATTTCTCAGAACTCTTCCTTGGGTTAGCCTTCATTGCCTTAACTGTTATTGTCTCGGTAGCCTACGTTAGCCGTTTACGGTGGCACAATAACTTGAGTATCACTGGCTTAGTTGGCACCTTGCTGACCTTTTTGCTCGGCGCATTGGCAGTGGTGGGGGATCCCGTGTTAGCCGCCTCCAGTGCGGTCATTACCGCCATTATCCTTGATAACAAACAAGAACTGCACGGCGCGCTGCGCAAACTGCAAGAGTACGAACTGGATGCCGCACTGCGTTTGTTGTTGATCTCAGTGGTGATGCTGCCGTTGTTGCCCAATCAGTCGATGGGGCCGTGGGATGCCATTAATCCGTATGAAGTGTGGTGGATGGTGGTGTTGATCGCCAGCATTTCGTTTGTCGGCTATTTCGCGATGAAAATTGGCGGCACGGAAAAGGGCATTTTGCTGACGTGCCTGTTTGCGGGGCTGAGTTCGTCTACCGCACTGACCTTACAGTTCTCGCACCTCTCCAAGCAACAACCGCCGCTCAGTGGCTTGCTCGCCAGTGGCATTTTGCTCAGTTGCGGGACCATGTTTCCGCGTATTTTATTTGTCTGCTCGGTGGTAAATTGGGCCTTATTCGAGCGTTTGTGGCTCCCCATGCTAGTGATGATGCTGGGTTTCTACCTGCCCGCGGGCTGGATATGGCGACAACACAAATCAGACAGTCAAACAACACCGGAAATGAAACAGAACCCATTGGCACTCACGTCAGCATTGGTGTTTGGGGTGATCCTGATGGTGATCATCGTGCTCGCCAGTGCGTTGCAGCAGTGGTTTGGTAATGCCGGTACGTTGATGTTGGCGGCGCTGTCGGGCATTACGGATGTGGATGCCATCACACTGGCATTAGGGCGGCAAAGTGCTGTCGGCGCAGGGGAGAATATTGCTGAGAGTGCAAGTCAGGTTGGTATTGCGTTAGCGGCGATGGGGATCTTCATTGCCGCCGCCGTCAATAGCGTGGTCAAAATGGGCATGGCCTGTGTGATTGGTGATAAAGCGATGCGCAAGTTTGTGATTGTGCCGATTATGCTGGCGGTGGTGTTGGGCGGCTTGGCCTTGCAAGCCATCGCCCAACATTGAGCCGTTACATCTGGTTTTCTCGCGCCGGTTTTCTAGATCTGTTTTTCTAGAACTGGTTTTCGACGAGCACGGCGTCCAGTGGTAATTGGCCACCACGTCCCTTGGCGGGTTCTGCTGCCTTACCAACGGTGATAATCATGCCGATAACATGGTCTTCTGGCAGGTTGATTAGCTCAGCAACGCGATCGCTATCAAAGCCGATCATTGGGCAACTGTCATACCCCAAGCCTTTGGCGGCGAGCATTAAGGTTTGTGCTGCCATGCCACAAGAGCGCATCGCTTCATCCCGCTGCAACTGCGCTCGGCCATCGTAAAACGTCGTCAGCATCGTCACCAGCATGTCTTGCACGGCTTGCGGTGCCTCTTCCCAATAACGTTCAGGGCGGTCTTGCCAAGCTTGAGTGTCAGCACACAAGATGATCAGCTCACTGGCTTTTGTGATCTGCTCTTGCCCCCATGCTGCCACTTCAATTTGCTCACGCTGCTGACGGTCAGTCACTCGCACAAAACGCCAATGCTGAATGTTGTAACTGGTGGGGGAGAGCAATACCGCCGTCATTAATTGCTGAAAGTCATCTTCAGACATAGTGGCGTCAGGTGCGTAATGTTTCACTGCGCGGCGACTTTCGATAGCGGTAAATAAATCCATTATATTTCCTAAGGTTATGTGTGACGTTCTGTTCAGATGATGTGAAACAGCTTACGTCGTTTCTGACTGCGTGATAACCGGACTAATTGGAAAATCATTGTTGAGTTTTCCTCACTTTTTCATCAAAAGGCCGATCCCAATAGGGGACACTCCCACCGAAATAGTCAACGGCAAAGTCTAAAAATGCCCTGACTTTGGCGGGCATGTACTTACGTTCTAAAAAGACCGCATTGAGCGTGATACTCGCCATCTGATACTCGGGGAATAAGGGGATGAGGCGGCCATTTTGAATATCTTTGCCAGCGACGAAGGTGGGGAGGCGACCAATACCGATGCCGTGTAAGATGGCCTCGTGCAACGCCTCACTGTTGTTGACGCGATAGTTACCACTCACCACTACCGTCACCGTTTCTTGGCTATCGCCCTGCGGGTTGGACTTAACAAACGTCCATTCTTTTACATCATTGGAGTAACTGAAAATCAGGCAATTATGGTTTTCCAGTTCCATGAGTGTGCGAGGCATACCGTGCTCAGCCAAGTACGCTGGCGAGGCACAAAGCACACTGTGCATGGGGGCAAGATGGCGGGCAATCAGGCTGGAATCGGCTAAATCCCCAGTGCGAATAGCAAGGTCAACACCATCAGCAACCATATCCACCCGCTTATCATCCATCACCATATCGAGACTGATCTTCGGGTAGCGTTTAAGAAACGCAGGTATCATCGGCGCGACATGCAAACGGCCAAACGACATTGGGGTGCTGATCCGTAATCGGCCTTGTGGCTCCCCCTGTAACTGCTGTACCGCCTCTTCGGCATGGCTGGCAGCTTGATAGGCTTGTGCGGCATGCTCAAAGTAGTGCTCACCGGCTTCTGTCAGGCTCAGTTTTCGTGTGGTACGGTACAAGAGTTTTACCCCAAGTTGCTCTTCTAGCTGAGTAATGCGTTTGCTGACGGCGGATTTAGAAATACCCAGTAGTTTGGCTGCTGGCGAAAATCCCCCCGCCTGTATCACAGCAACAAAAACGGGCATGGCGCTGAAGCTTTCCAGTTTTCCCTTCATACTTATCCTTAAGTGAGCGGGTAATTGTTTACATTATGTAAACAGTTATTCTCGCTGAGTGTGGATTATCGATCAATGAGAAACCGGTTAACCTTTGAATTCGATTTGATGTTCAAGGTTATCCTGATGCTGCTACCTACCCCTGAAAACCGCCCGTCTTACCGTTATGTCCACGCGTTGTTAGTGTTGATGACCTTGTTGGTCGCCGGTTCTTTTCCGCTTGGGGGGATGATGATGCAGAGCCTGAGCCAATCAGGGCAATCACTGACGCCCAGTCAATTAATGCTCTTACGCTTTGTTTTGGCCGCTCTGATTTTTGCGCCTTATATTTACTTCCGTTTTGGCCTAGTGCTACCCACGGTGGCGCGATTGCGCGTTTACGTCGCGCTCGCGGTGCCACTGGTGGTGTTTTTTTGTAGTATGTTCACCAGCCTTGAAACCACGAGTGTACTCAATACCGGTGCACTCTTTACGCTTGTGCCTGTGTTTTCAGCGTTGTACGCGCGATGGATCAATCGTGAGCGCAGCAGTGCGCGCCGTAACGTCGGGTTACTGCTGGGTACCATGGGGGCGATTTGGATTGTTTTCCGGGGTGACGTATCCGCATTGTTAGCGCTACAGCTGCATCCGGGAGACGGCATATTTCTTTTTGGCTGCTTATTTTTGGGGGCCTACCAACCGTTGGTTAAACGCTGGCATACGCAAGAACCCGTGGCCGTCATGACTTTTTGGGTGCTGATGATGGCGAGCGTATTGTTGCTGATATTTGTTGTGTTCACCGCGACCGCCAGTGGTACTGCTCTCGCATTTTGGCCTGACTGGCAGCAACTGCCTGCCACCGTCTATTGGGGATTGTTATACCTGGTTGTGTTCACAACGTTACTCAGTTTCTTTTTACAACAGTTGGGGGCTTTAACGTTAGGTGCCGCCCGCAGTGCAGCCTACAGTTTGCTGACCCCTGTGTTTGTGATGGGGATGAGCTTTTTTCTGGAGCCACACGCTTTTAGCTGGATAGTGTTACCCGGTATTCTGTTGGTTGTGATGGGGTTGATTTTTATTCAACGTGAGCGTTAATGACAGATATTGGATATGTCATGTCGTTGTGCTTTCTCTCGCATTGGTGGACGCTAAAAAAGGAAAAGGAAAAGGAAAAGGAAAAGGAAATACATAAAAAAACGGGCCGAAGCCCGTTTTTGTTGGTATATCTGTGTGAACTTATTGTTCGCGGATCAACACTCTATTTTGGGTGTGGCACTGCTGATACGGTTAGTACGATCATGCGAGGGCGCAGAGAAGTGACTATCCAGTAACTTTTGCGTTAAGGCATGTTGTGGGTTAGCAAACACGTCCGCAGTAGGGCCTTGTTCAACCACTTCGCCGTCTTGCATCACCATCACTTTGTCCGTGAAGTGCTTGATCACGCCCATGTGCTGCGACACGTAGATATAGGACAAGCCCATTTCTTCTTGCAACTCTAACAACAAGTTGATGATCTGCGAGCGCATTGACATGTCCAGACCGTTTAACGCTTCATCGGCGACGATGATACACGGCTGCAAAATCAGAGCACGAGCCAGCGAGACACGCTGTTTCTGACCGGTTGCTAGCATCTGCGGATAGAAGTACGCATGCTCAGGCAACAAGCCAACGCGCTTCAAGGTTTCCATGATGCGGCGTTCACGCGCCTGTGGCGTCATGTCCGTATTTCGCTTGAGCGGGCCTTCCAAGATCTTGCCGATCTGAATGCGTGGATTCAGCGAGGTGTTCGGATCTTGGAAGATCATGCGGATCAGCTTACAGCGGGTCTGGTAGTCTCGGTACGCCAACGGCTCACCGTTCACACGGATGATCCCTTCTGTCGGCTCAACCACGCCTGCCAGCATACGGGCAAGGGTCGATTTGCCCGACCCATTCTCGCCCATGAATGCGATGGTTTCACCGGCTTCAAGGCTGAATGACACGGGTTTTACCGCTTCAATAGTACGGCGACGAAAGAGCCCAGAACGGTAGTGATAGTCTTTTTTCAGGTTTTCGACTTCAAGTAACGCACTCACTTCGCGTTCTCCTCCATATTCAGCGGGAAATGGCAGCTGAATTTATGTGTCTTGATTTTCTGGCGCTCTGGGACTTCCACACATTTACGTTGCGCATGCGGGCAACGGGGGCCTAATCGGCAACCAATCGGCAAATGCTGTAAGGGCGGGATAGAGCCCGGCAAGGTCGCCAATTTACTTTTGTGTGGCAGTTCATCCATATTGAAATCTGGCATCGCACGCAGCAAGGCCACAGTGTACGGATGGTGTGGGGATTCTAACAATTGCTGACGGCTGGCCGATTCCACTGACTGGCCGCAGTACATCACGGTAATGCGGTCTGCCCACTGGGTGACGGTGGTCAGATCGTGGCTGACCAACAAAATGGTGGTGTTACCCAACTGGTTCATGCGGCTCAGCAGACGGAAAATTTGCGCCTGCGTGATCGGATCCAAGTCGTTGGTGGGCTCATCGGCAATCAATAGGCGAGGGCGGTTCGCAATCGCCATGGCAATCATGACCTTTTGGCATTCCCCGTCGGTCAGTTCATACGGATAACTGCGCATCACGCGCTTGTGATCTTTGATGCCGACTTTGTGCAGCAAGGCAATGGCTTGTTTCTGGCGCCAATGAAAACGCTGCCAAATACGGCCGCTGAATGAACTGGACGGGATCGCTTCTTCCAACTGTGCACCTACGCGTTCAGACGGGTCTAAACACGATGATGGCTCTTGGAAAATCATCGCCACTTCACGGCCGACGATTTTGCGGCGTTCACGCGGTGACAGCGCCAGCAAATCCACATCGCCAAGGCGTAAGCGGTCTGCGCTGACGCGCCAGTTGTCTTTGGTGACACCCGCGATGGCTTTGGCGACCAAGCTCTTACCCGAGCCCGATTCACCCACTAAACCGCGAATTTCCCCTTCGTTGATCGTCAAACTCATGCGATCAACGGCTTTCACCATCCCCTGAGGGGTATCAATTTCAATGGTGAGGTTGCGAATATCTAACAGTGGCATCAGTCAATCCCCGCATTGATTGCTTGGCGGAGGCCTTCTCCTACTAAGTTTACAACCAATACGCTAAAAGTAATGGCAAGACCGGGCAGTGTGACGGTCCAAGGGGCAAGGTACACCAGTTCAATGGAGTCACCGACCATGGCACCCCATTCAGGCAACGGTGCTTGCGCCCCTAAGCCAAGGAAACCCAGCGCCGCAATGTCTAACATCGCGATGGAAATTGCGCGGGTGAATTCGTTGGTCACAACGGTCAAGATATTCGGCAGAATCGAGTTGTACAGCAGGTAGAAATCGTTCGCGCCATCCAAACGCGCAGCGATGATGTAGTCTTTTTCGACTTCATTGTGTACGGCGGTGTAAATCGCACGAATAAAACGTGGGATCAACGCCAACCAAATCGCCAGTAAAATACTGTATTCGCCCGGCCCCATGTAAGCGACCACAATGATCGCCAGCAGCAGGGAAGGGATAGACAGCACGGTATCGAGTACGTGGTTAAGGAAGCTCGATTTCAGACCTCGGGTCATCCCCGCCAGTACGCCGATAGCAATTCCGATCACGCCGGAACACAGCGCAATCAAAATGGCATAACCAAAGGTCAGGCGTGTGCCCATCAACAAGCGGCTAAGAATGTCACGGCCGAGGTCGTCAGTACCAAAGAAAAATTCCACGTGCCCAGCGGGATCCCACGACGGTGGCATCAGCAGTTCACCCACTTGGCTGACCGCGTTATACGGCGCAAGCCACGGGGCCACTAGCGTCAGGCAGATAAGGAGTAATAAACACCAAAAGCCAAAAATGGCGAGCGAGTTAGCGCGGAAATTCTGCCAAGCCCGTTCCCATTGGGTCGGGATCTTGGTCTCTTGGTAGATGTTATTTGATAGCATACCATTCCTTGCGCACAAGCGGATTAACAAAGGCACCGGTCAGATCGGACAAGATATTGGCGATCAAAATGAAGCTGCCGACGGTGATCACGCCCGCCTGAATCGCGACATAGTTTTGTGCAGAAATGGCGTCCAACAGCCAGCGGCCAATGCCTGGCCAGTTAAAAATGGACTCGGTCAGCATGGCAAAGGTCATCATGGTCGAAAACTGCATCCCCAGCTTAGGAATGATCGGGGGAATAGCATTGCGCAGAATGTGGCGTGAAATAATTTCAAACATCGACAAGCCTTTGGTTTGTGCCACTTTGATGAAGTTTTGGTTCATCACATCCGACACGGACGAGCGCGTCAGGCGGATCACTTCGGTGGTTGGCGCCATCGCCAGCACAAAGGTCGGCAACGCCAAATGGCGGATCACGTCCATCAGGGCTTCGGCACGGTATGGCTTGTCAGACAACATCACATCAATCAGTGCCACGCCGGTTTGCTGGTCAATTTCATATAACAGGCTGTAACGGCCCGAAACAGGCAACCAGCCTAACTCCAATGAAAACACCATGATCAGCAGTATCGCTAACCAAAACAGCGGGATCGAATAGCCCACCAGTGTGACAGATGAAATAGCGGTATCAATGAACTGGCCGCGTTTGATGCCAGCCAAGGTGCCAAGCGGGATCCCGATCAGCAGTGATAACGCAAAGGCAAAGAAACACAGTTCCAAGGTGGCAGGGAACGCCGCCGCCACTTCGTACCAAATCGGCATACCCTGTTGGTTCAGGCCAAGGTGGCCGGTGAACAGGGTTTGCAGGTAAGCGACCCAGCCCGCCCAGAACGGCTGACTGGTCCACAATGATTCAGGATCAAGGCGAAGAATACTGTAGCCAATCATGGTCAGGATCAGCAAGGTGATCACGAACAGATTGAGCCGTCGCATGGTATAGATAAACATATTATTTTTCGCTCCGGTACACCGTAGAGAACGAACGGGTACCAAACGGGCTCATTTGTAAGCCTTTTAGTGAGTTGTGATGAATTTGGAAATGCACGCCGTGCGCCAACGGCACAATCGGCACTTGCTGGTCGATAATGTTTTGGGCGTGTTGATAATAATTCAAACGCTGATTCAACTGGCTGGTGCGAGACGCTAATTCCAGCAAGTTATCAAAATCTAAATTACACCAGTTGGCGTCATTTAGACCGGCGGTTTTGGCATCACACGATAACAGCGGACGCAGGAAGTTATCCGGGTCGCCATTGTCGGCAATCCAGCCGGTTAAGATCAAATCACTGTTGAACTTATCAATGTTGCTAAAGCGATTGATGGAGTCCTGCATGATGATGTCGACCTGCACACCCACCGCGTTCAAATCCGCTTGGATCAGCTCGGCGGTTTTACGCGGACTCGGGTTGTAAGGGCGCGGTTCGATCGGCACCCATAAACTCAGGCGCAGGTTTTTATCGAAACCGGCGTCTTTGAGCAAGGCTTGGGATTTTTCTGGATTATAACCTAAGGCATTGCTGCTGTGGCTATAGGCCCACGACATCGGCGGCAAAATGCTGTGCGCTTCTGTCCCGGTGCCGTAATACACGGAGCTGAGCAGGTTATCGCGGTTAATCGCATGGTTGATGGCTTCACGCACGCGCACATCTTTTAATGCGGGTTTGCTGGTATCAATGGCAAGGTAGGCCACGTTCATCCCAGTTTGTGCACTGAGTGAGAAGTCTTCTTTGTCGTTGATGATCGGCAACTGGCTGGCGACGGGTGATGACAGCACATCACACTCTTTGCTGAGCAATTTGGCTAAACTGCCGGTGCCACGTGAGGCGATATCAAACACCACTTGTTCCATTTTAGCCGCACCTTGCCAATAACCAGGGTGGCGATTCAGGCGCACCAAGTCGTTGGGTAAATACTGCTCTAAGAAGAACGGCCCCGTCCCGATAGGCAGGTTATCCAATTGATCCGGCTTACCGGCACGCAGTACGTTGTTGGCATATTCTTGCGAGTGGATCACGGCATACGTGGTGGCAAGATTGGCCAAAAACGCGTTATCTGGGCGCGTTAAGCTAAATTGCACCGTGTAAGGATCGATAATGGTGATGTCTTCCACCAAATTGGCAAAACCTTGGCTTTCAAACCACGGATAACGTCCGCCAGACACCGCATGGAAAGGGTGCGTTGGGTCAATGACTCGTTTAAAACTAAACACCACATCTTGTGCATTGAATTGACGTGTAGGTTTAAACCAGTCCGTTGACTGAAATTCGATGCCTTTGCGCAGGGAAAACGTGTAAGTCAGGCCATCATCACTGATTGTCCAGCTGCTGGCGAGAGAAGGCAAAGGGCGGTGTGTCACGGGGTCGAGCAATAAAAGGCGGTCAAAGATTTGCGCAGCCAGTGTATCCGCCGTGAGTCCGCCGTCGGTTAACTGCGGGTTGAAGGTGGCAGGCGTATCTTGCCCACAATAGACGAAGCCACGGCTGCGAATATTGCTATCCTGCTGTGGCTCGCTGCAGCCCCAAAGGCTAGCAAGGCTTACACACGCAAGCAGAAGACGAATATAGGCGCTCATAAGATAAAATTTTATTGAAAACAAGATGACAAATTTACCATTATCCTACTGAGTGACCAAGTCATCTCCTTAAAATACCTGTTTTTTATCCCTATTTTCTATCAGGTATTCATGCCTGACGCGTATGAGACGGTGGGCGATCAGCCTTCCTGACCGCCAACTAACTGGTATTTACGAAGCAGCCCACGCAGTTGATGATAGCTCAAGCATAGCAGCTCAGCCGCTTTACGCTGATTAAACTGTGCTTCTTCAAGGGCTTGTTGAATGAGTTCCATTTCCTGATCCTGCTGCCATTGACGAAAATCCACCGGAAAGGTCACGGGCAGTGCCGTACCGATGGAAGGCGATGCGACGGTGGCGGCATTTGAGGGTGTTGCGCTGACGGAGGAAGGATGGGTATGGCTGGCTGCAAGAGCACTCAGGCTGTTTTTGTCGTGCCACGGGGCGCGGAACGGGTCAAGGATGATCTCATCGACAGGCTCATCTTCCAATCCGTGGCGGAAAATGGAGCGTTCGATGACATTTTTTAGCTCACGCACATTCCCCGGCCAGCGATAGGTCAGCAGGTGCTCGGTCGCTTCTGGGGTGAAGCCGGAGAAATAACGGAAGCCCAGTTCACGGCACATTTTCACGGCGTAATAGTCGGCCAGCGGCAGAATATCTTCTTGGCGTTCGCGCAGGGGCGGCAGGTGGATGATGTCAAAGGCGAGGCGGTCAAGCAGATCGGCGCGAAATTTGCCGTCAGCCGCCAGCTGCGGCAAGTCTTCATTGGTGGCGCAAATTAAACGCACATTGGCGCGGCAGGTTTTACTGCCCCCGACCCGTTCATATTCCCCGTATTCAATCACCCGAAGCAATTTTTCTTGTACGCCAAGGGGGGCGGTGCCTAACTCATCCAGAAACAGGGTGCCGTTCTCGGCACGTTCAAAACGGCCTTGATGACGTCCTTTGGCGCCAGTAAAGGCGCCGGCTTCATGACCAAACAGTTCGGAGTCAATCACCCCTTCACTGAGCGCAGCACAATTGAGGGAAATGAGCGGTTGATCCCAGCGGCGTGACAAATAATGCATACGTTGAGCGATTAATTCTTTACCTGTCCCGCGTTCTCCCAAAATAAGGATTGGTCGGTTGAGCGCGGCAAGGCGGGACGTATGATCGAGGACGGTAAGAAAGGCTTCGGACTCACCGATTAAATTATCAGGCTTGCGCATGGTTAATCTCGCTAACTGTTGGCGTATTTGGTCATACCGTAACAGGGGTGTAGGTGTGGTGTAAAGCCAAGTTGTTGATATTTAATGAACAAAAAAGTTGGCACGGTTGTTGTAATAGTCATCATAGTTGTCGTCGTGCTAGCTACAACAGTATGCAGACCGATTAATCAAGAACGTAATATTGGAGATGTAATTATGGGTATCTTTTCACGCTTTGCTGACATCGTTAATGCTAATGTGAACGCGCTGCTTGATAAAGCCGAGGATCCACAAAAAATGATCCGCCTGATCATTCAAGAAATGGAAGACACCTTGGTGGAAGTGCGTACTTCATCGGCCCGTGCGTTGGCAGATAAAAAAGAATTGCAGCGTCGTATTCACGCCATCGAATCTCAAGGGGATGATTGGCAGCAAAAAGCGAGCCTTGCACTACAAAAAGGCCGCGAAGATTTGGCGCGTGCTGCATTGATTGAAAAACAAAAACTGAATGA
The DNA here is from genome assembly GCF_050337005.1 of Photobacterium japonica. Lineage (NCBI taxonomy): Bacteria > Pseudomonadati > Pseudomonadota > Gammaproteobacteria > Vibrionales > Vibrionaceae > Photobacterium > Photobacterium japonica. The sequence goes on from NZ_JAKJSN010000013.1 coordinate 11,817, forward strand.
CGTGGCGTTAACGCTGAACGAAGAATTTAAGCTGGTGGAAGAAACCATCGAAAAATTGGCTGGTGAAGTGGCAGAGCTTGAGCGTAAGCTGCAAGAAACCCGTGCCCGCCAGCAAGCGTTGGTGATGCGCCACAAAGCCGCAGGCACACGCCGTGATGTTCTCCGTCAGCTTGATACTGGCAAAGTGGACGAAGCACTGAACAAGTTTGAGCAGTATGAGCGTCGCATCGATGAGATGGAAGCCGAAGCGGACAGCTACAGCCTAGGCCGTGGTAAAAACTTGCAGGATGAATTTGCGGACCTGCAAGCACAAGATGCTATCGAAAAAGAACTTGAGCGCATGAAAGCCGACATCAAAGGCAAAGCGTGATCAAACGGAACAGATCGCGATAGCGATAAGGACCAAGGTGATAAATTAATGAATCTGCGCGTATTAAGGAGAATGTAATGTCTATGGGGTTTATTGTTGGGCCGCTGATTGTTTTTATGATTTTCGTTGCCCCATTGTGGCTGCTGCTTCACTACCGTTCTAAGAAACACAGCAGTGAAGGGTTATCAGGGGACGATCATGACAAATTGCAAGCTCTGGTCGCACGCGCAGAGCAAATGCAAGAGCGGATCGTAACACTGGAGCGTATTTTGGATGCAGAAGCACCACAATGGAGGAATAAGTCATGAATAAGACCCTCTATCGTGATCCGAAAAACGGCAAGTTAGGCGGTGTGTGTGCCGGTATTGCCGAGTATTTTGGCATGGAAATCTGGCTGGTTCGCATCTTGGCAGTGTCGGCATTTTTGCTGGGGGTGGGGTTCTTTGCCACCTTGGCGTACATCGCGGCGTGGTTAATCCTCGAGAAGATGCCGGAAGCGCGCATGCAGCAGCAATCGCTGTTTCGTGAGCACCACGTTAAGCAAAAACCGTGGCAGGCGGGCAAACCCGCAAAAGACATTTTGCAAAATGTTGAGCGTGAGTTTGAGCACATTGAGCAAGATTTGCGAAAGATGGAAGCCTATGTCACGTCGTCCGCCTACAAAGTGAACCGCGAATTCCGCAATCTTTAAGGTTGCTGCATCACCCAGAAAAGCAGGCTATCGCCTGCTTTTCTTTTTTGTACCTTGAGTGAACAAGGACTTATGATGAAAGAGGGTGGCCAATGCTGAATAAGCGGTTCATCATAGGTTAATCTTCCACCCCTTATATTCTTCGCTAATAACGGACACCGGGCAGGTATGGCCCGCGTGCGAGAATGATTCAGGAAAGACTATGAACCGAATTGGTAATGAGTTGAATAAGCTAGTGAACCGGAGTTTAGACCGCCATGTGCGCTTGGCCGTGACCGGTTTATCTCGCGCCGGTAAAACGGCGTTTATTACGTCACTGGTCAATCAATTGATGCATGTCAGCACCAACCCGCGTTTGCCGTTGTTTACGGCCGTGCGAGACGGCCATTTGCTGGGGGCCAAACGCGTCCCGCAAATTGATATGCATGTACCGCGATTCGGTTATGAAGAAGGCATGCAGTCGTTACTCTCCAGCCCGCCTACTTGGCCGTCACCCACCCGTGATGTGAGCCAAACCCGTTTAGCGTTGCGTTATAAGCCACAGCGCGGGCCGCTTAAATTATTACAAGACACCGCGACCTTGTACCTCGATATTGTTGATTATCCGGGGGAGTGGTTACTGGATTTACCCTTATTGGATTTAGACTTCTACGCGTGGTCGAAACAACAGTCTCACGTGCTGAAAGGCAAGCGTGAAGCCTTGGCGGCCGACTGGCTGGCGATGGGCGAAAGCTTTGACCCGTTTGCACCCGCCGATGAAGTCTTGATTGAAAAGATCTCCGGTTACTTCACCGAATACCTTTATAAGTGTAAAGCTGAAGGTGGCTTACATTGGGTGCAGCCGGGGCGCTTTGTGTTGCCGGGCGAACTGGCGGGGGCGCCGGTATTGCAGTTCTTCCCTGTGGTATGGATGGACGGTGTGACGGAGCAGCAATGGGCGGATGCCAGTGAGGAGACTAACCTCGGCATGCTGAAAAGCCGCTACCGTTATTACCAGCAACACGTAGTGAAAGCCTTTTACAAAGAGCATTTCTCGACGTTTGATCGCCAAATTATTTTAGTGGACTGTTTACAGCCGCTGAATGCGGGACCGGAATCGTTCAATGACATGCGCCAAGCGCTGGATCAATTGATGCAAAGTTTCCGTTATGGCCGTAGCTCGTTGTTGCGCCGTTTGTTTTCACCGCGTATTGATAAGGTGTTGTTTGCCGCCACCAAGGCGGACCATGTTACGCCCGAGCAGCACCCGAACTTGGTTAACTTGTTACAGCAATTGGTGAATGAAGCGTGGCAAACCGCCTCGTTTGAAGGGATCACCATGGATTGTGTCAGCCTGTCGTCGATTCAGGCCACTGAGCCGGGTTTTGTCGATTATCAAGGCAAACAAGTGCCTGCATTACGGGGTTATGATATGTCGGGTGAGGCTAAAACCTTGTTTCCCGGCGATGTGCCTAAGCGTTTACCGAGTGAGGCGTTTTGGCAGCAATCGGGCTTTGACTTTGTGAATTTCCGCCCATTGGGGCTACAGAGTGATGAGCCGCTGCCGCATATCCGTATGGATRAAGCGTTGGAATACCTGCTGGGAGATAAATTACGATGAATGAACAGTACAAAAGCAAAATTGAATTTGATGAAGCGCCGCAACGTGATGGCGCGACGACACACGCACAACCGGAATTAACCGCACAGCAGCAGTTTGCGCAAAAAGCGACGTTCTTACCGGAAACCCACGGTGACACCGAGGTAGAAGACGGCCTGACGGACACGTTGGCGGCGAAACCGAAGCGTGGTGCAGGCTGGCTAAAAGGCTTGCTACTGGGCGGTACGTTAATGGCCGGCTGGCAGACGGTAGATTATGTGGTGACCGCGTATCAGGGCGGTGACTGGCTTGCGATGGGCTGGAGCGTCATTGTGGCTGGCTTGGCCACGGCCGGGATCACAGCACTAGGACGTGAATGGATGAGTTTGCGTCGGTTGAAGCATCGCCAAAGTGAACGCGAACAAGCGCAAGCCTTGCTCGACGCTGACGGCATTGGTGCCGCTCGCGCGTTTTGTACCCGCCTAGCCCGTCAGGGGAGAGTGCCGGAAGAAAATGCCGGATACGATCGCTGGCAGCATGCGTTGGCCGCGACCCATAACGATCGTGAAGTGATCCAACTGTATGATCAAATGGTGCTGGGGCATCAGGATAAACGGGCGCGTAAATTGGTGGCTAAGTACGCCAGTGAAGCGGCCATTATGGTGGCGGTCAGCCCGTTGGCGGTGGCCGACATGCTGCTGGTGGCGTGGCGTAATTTCCGCTTGATCGAGCAAATTTCGGCGGTATACGGCGTTGAACTGGGCTATTGGTCGCGGATCCGTCTGGTGAAACTGGTACTGGCTAACATGGCTGTGGCCGGTGCGAGTGAGCTGATTGCAGACAGTGGTATGGATATGCTGTCGATGGATTTGGCGGGACGCATGTCGACCCGTGTGGCACAAGGTGTCGGGGTGGGTTTGCTGACCGGCCGTTTAGGTTTGAAAGCGATCAGCCTGATGCGTCCTTTGCCTTGGCAACCCGAGCAACAGCCGAAGCTGAGTGAAATCCGACGGGATCTGTTAAGTCAGCTTTCCCCTAAAAAAGACTAAGTGCATTAAGAGAAAGGCGCCCTAGGATGTGGCGCCTTTTTTGTCTGCCTTGATTGTGGACTCACAATCCTGAGTAAACGGCTACGCTTTCATTATTGTGTCATTGTCGGCTGAGCCTACGTGTTCGCTGGCCAGCGCGGTTTTATCTGAGGAATGACAACGACAGGATAGCGATACGACCTATTCAGGAGTAGATAATGGAAGAGCATAAAAAAAACGCGACAGGGCGCGTGCTGCTGGGCTTGGCGATAGCCAGCGTGATGTTCACGTCGCCGGTGCAGGCTGAGGCGGTGCCCGAACACTATAATACGCCCATTCCCGCTGAAATTCTTACCCCCAATACGGTGGAAACCCGCCTAGGGACATTGTCATTTAATGACGGTATCCCCTCACAACAAACCAGCCAGAAAGTGTACGACTTTCTTGATACGTCCCGTGCGGCTGAAGTGTTTCTCCAAGCGATTCCAATGGCGTCACTGGAAGCACTCAGACTGGGTCACGCAACGTTAGGGATCACACAATCGAATCAAGTGCTACTGTTTGATAAATTGATGGATTCCAATCCTCTGTTTCTGACAGGGAATACCGATACCGTTTATGCGTCCGCATTTTTAGATTTAGAACGCGATGGCCCGACGGTGATTGAAGTGCCACCAGGTATGGGGCCGACCACGGTCAATGATGCTTTTTTCCGTTTCGTGACGGATTTGGGAATTGTGGGGCCAGATAAAGGGAAAGGGGGGAAGTACCTGATTTTACCGCCAGACTATAAAGGCGAGGTGCCCGACGGCTATTTCGTCGCCCAATCGACGAGTTTCACCAACTGGTTTATCGCGCGCGGCTTTTTGCAGGACGGTAAACCCACTGCCGCCACCGACGCATTCAAGCAGCATTTGAAAATCTACCCATTAGCGAAAAAAGCGACCCCGCCAAAAATGGCATTTACCTCTGGCAGTGGTAAGGTATTCAATACGATTCACGCCAATGATGTCCATTTTTATCATGAACTGAAGCCCGTACTTGATAAGGAGCCGATTGGGTTCATCACTCCTGAATTACGCGGCATGATGGCAAGCTTAGGGTTACAGAAAGATCAGCCTTTTCAGCCTGATGAGCACATGCTTCAGCACCTGACAGAGGGCGTGGCGATAGGTAATGCGGCTGCACGTTCTTTCTTTTTCAATCCGCGTCAGGACGACATTTACCGTTATCCGGGGCGGTTATGGAAAAAAGCCTTTATTGGTGGGGATTACCGCTGGTTAATTGATGACGGTGAAGGGGGGCGTAACCTTGATGCTCGCAGTTATTTCTTTTACGTCGCGACGGTCAATACCCCTGCGATGGCCTTGAAATTGATCGGAAAAGGGTCACAGTATGCGTTGCTTGATCAGGCAAAAGACGGTCAATCGTTAGCGGGGAGCCAGCATTATAAGCTGACGCTACCGGCCAATGTACCGGCGAAGAACTTTTGGTCAATCGTGGTTTATGACACCCAGACCCGTTCTGAATTGCAGACGAGCCAGCCGTTCCCTAGCAAAAATAATACGCGTGATGCGCTGTTGGTGAATAAGGACGGTTCGGTGGATGTGTACTTTGGCCCTGAAGCGCCAGAAGGCAAAGAAGCGAATTGGATTCAAACCATACCGGGTAAAGGGTGGTTTACGATATTGCGCCTCTATGGGCCGCTGGAAGCCTGGTATGACGACAGTTGGCAACCGGGCGATATGGAGCCGATGACCTCATCACATTAACCTACATGGGGTATGAACGCCGAGGCAACATGATGAAAAAGCACCTTTTAGGTGCTTTTTCGTTTCGTGTGGCAATGGCTTGACTCACATCCGGGGAAAGCGCACACTTCCACTGTCAACAATTCCTGACACCTTGGAAGAGAAGCTTATGAGACTACAAGTCTTCTGTGAAGACCGATTGGGTATCGCCCGCGAACTGCTAGATATTTTGGCGAGCCGTGAAATTGATCTGCGTGGGATTGAAATAGACCGAGTGGGGATTATTTATCTCAATTGTCCTGAAGTGGAATTTGAATCATTTAGTCAGTTGATGTCACAAATCCGCCAGTTGGATGGCGTGACCGATGTGCGCAAGATTCAATTCATGCCGAGCGAGCGTGAACATAAAGAACTCAAAGCCTTGTTAGAGGCCTTACCCGATCCGTTTTTCTCTATCAACTTGCAAGGCAAAGTGGATTTAGCCAATGACGCGGCCGAAACCTTGTTAGGTAAAGTGCGTAGCGACATTCTGGGCGAAAATATTCAGACCTTGGTGGGCTTCAATACCCATCAATGGTTGGAAAAAGACAAGGCGACCACCCGCAGTGAGTTGGTGGTGTTATCGGGCTTGGATTACATGATGGAAGTCATGCCCGTGTATGTGACCGATGAAAGTGAAGAGCAGGTGTTGGCCAGTGCCGTGATCCTGTTGAAGTCTCTGTCGGAAGCGAAAATGCCGATCGCCATGCGTAAGCTTAGCGGCGATAACGGGTTTGAGCATCTTGTTGGTCAATCTTCTCGCTTTAAGCAGTTAGTCTCGCAAGCGAAAAAGTTGTCGATGCTGGATGCGCCATTGCTGGTGCAAGGTGAAACCGGCACCGGTAAAGAAATGCTGGCGCGCGCGTGTCATCAGCGTTCGCTACGTCGTGAGAAGCCGTTTCTGCTGGTGAACTGCATGTCGATGCCCGACAATGCGGCGGAAACCGAGTTGTTCGGGATGGCGGCAACGGCAACTGAACCGGGCAAGAAAGGCATTTTTGAGCAGGCCGATGAAGGCACCGTCTTCTTGTATGAAGTTGGCGAAATGTCGGAACACTTGCAGATCAAATTGCTGCGTTTCTTGCAAGATGGCACGTTCCGTCGTGTGGGGGAAGAGCGTGAAATGAAGGTGAATGTGCGAGTGATCTGCTCGACACAGAAAAAACTGCCTGATCTCGTGGCGTCTAACCAGTTCCGAGAGGATCTGTATTACCGCTTGAATGTGTTGTCGCTGGTGGTTCCGCCATTGCGTGAACGTACGGCAGACATCGTGCCGTTGGCCGATTTGTTCTTGTCCCAGTTCGCCCAAGAGCTGCAACAGCCTAAGCCGCAGTTGACGCCAGAGGTGGCACAATACCTGAGCCAGTATGCGTGGCCGGGGAATATTCGCCAGCTGCGTAATGTGTTGTTCCGTGCGATGACACAGCTGGAAGGGGCGGAGATCCGGGTGGATGACGTACAGTTACCCGAAAATGAGTCCTCCACGGTGATTACCGAAGAGATTCTGGACGGGTCACTGGATGACATCATGAAACGTTATGAGTCCGGCATTTTGAGCAATCTTTATCGCAGTTATCCCTCGACCCGCAAGTTGGCGAAGCGTTTAGGCGTGTCTCACACTGCCGTCGCGAATAAACTGCGTGAATACGGGATTAACAAACACTGAGTACGCAGTAAATCCGGATGTAAAAAGGAAGGCTGAAACGGCCTTCCTTTTTTTATGCCTCGCGTTTACGTTAGCGAAGGGTGAGTTCGCTGTTCTCCAAGGCATGGAGCTGCTGGATCACGGTGTGACCATAGCGGCAACTGGATTGCGCTTCTGACTCGGACGCTACGCGGTGGCAAGGAATGAATAAGGGGATAGGGTTGACGTTTTTCGCCATACTGACGGCACGTACCGCACAAGGGTGGGTAATGTGTTCTGCGATTTGTTGGTAAGAGCGGTGACTGTTATAAGGGATTTCGGTCAGTGCGTGCCACACTTGGCGTTGAAAGTCGGTGCCGTTGGGGGCGAGGGGGACGGTGAAGATTTTGCGTTTCCCTGCAAGGTATTCAGCCAGTTGGGTGATATAGGGTGACATAAATTGGGGATCATGCTGCCATTGGCTATCGGGGGCGAACCCGGGGCTGGCAATCAGCAGTTGGCGTAATCCTTGCGTATCGGCAAGCAGGTAAATTTTACCTAAGACAGAATCAAGAGAGTCATAGTGCATAGTTATCACTGTCGTTTAAAGGGAGACGGGGTGGTAGCTAGAGTATACCAATCATCGTGGATCTCTATGCGTAAATATTGACCAGCCATATGTTTATAGTCAATAGGGGGGAGCTGTGCTAACGTCTTTTTATCAAGGATAGCCATAGGAACACAACGTGCTGTTTCATTCCATTATTCGCCGTGCCACCACGATCGACATCGGAGATTGCCATCTGCGTTTGATCACGGAAAAAGATGTGGCGGCCATTACGGCCTATTACCAACGTAATCGCGATTATTTGCAGCCGTGGGAGCCCTTGCGTGATGAAGGCTTTTTCACTGAGTTTGGCTGGCAGCAACGCTTGGATCAGCTGATGAAGCTGCACAAGCATAAGCTGGCCTATTACTTCGTTATCCAACCAAAAGGCAGTGACGATATCTGTGGGGTGGTGAATTACAGTAATTTGGTCCGTCACCCGTTCCATGCCTGCCATGTGGGCTACTCGATTGACGAACATTATCAAGGGTTAGGGATCATGGGGCGGGCATTAGACGCTGGTAACCGTTGGATGTTTGAAGATCAGTCTTTTCACCGAATTATTGCGGCGTACATGCCGCGCAATGAAAAGAGTGCGGCCGTGCTGCGTAAATGCGGCTTTGAGGTAGAAGGCACCGCCAAAGACTATTTGTTGATTAACGGTCGCTGGGAAGATCATATCCTGACCGCGCGTTTGAATGCGTCATGGCAACCGCCGTTGGATTAGTCCGCATGTTGCCAAGCAGATTCTCATGATGAAAAAAACGAGCGCCTCGGCGCTCGTTTTTGTTTGTTGCAATGTCGGGATCCGACAGGCTTCGCTAACTCGCTAACTCGCTAACTCGCTAACTCGCTAACTCGCTAGATACGCTGCCACAGCTCCGCGTAACGGCCACCTTGTGCCAGCAGACTGGCGTGTTGGCCATGCTCAATGATTTTGCCTTCATCCATCAGGCAAATCTGATCCATGTGTTCCAAGCCAACCAAGCGGTGGGTGATAAACAGCACCGTCTTGTCTTTCGCGTGATCCAACAGCAAGCTCATGATTTGCTGTTCAGTACGGCGATCCAACCCTTCAGTAGGCTCATCCATCAGCAAGATAGGCGCATCATGTAACAAGGCACGGGCAATCCCGATACGGCGGCGTTCCCCCCCAGAGATTTGACGCCCCCCTTCACCGAGCCACGTATCCAATCCTTGGCCTTCAAGTAGGGTGGTTAGCCCCACTTTTTCCAGCACGGAGGTAAATTCGTCGTCGGTGCCATGTGGCTTCGCCAGCACGAGGTTTTCACGCAATGAACCATTGAACATATCGACGCGCTGACTGACCACGGTAATGGCGGCGCGCAGTGCCGACTCCTGCCATTGAGGCAGTGCTATACCGTCTAACTGGATATGCCCTTGCTGGGGATCCCAGTTGCGGGTCAACAGCTGAAGCAAGGTGGACTTACCGCAACCGGTACGCCCTAGTAGGGCGACTTTTTCACCGGCTTTAATTGACAGCGAGACATCGCTCAGCACCGGTTTATCACTGCCGTAATAGGTGTAGTGCAGGTTCTCGATAGTCAGGTTGCCGACAGCCGTTTGATGATGACCTTCCGGATCAAACGGGGTATCGGGCGTGGCTTCAATGATCTCATTTAAACGACGGGCCGAAGTCAGGGTTTGTCCCAAGTACTGGAAAGCACCTGCAACGGGCATCATCAATTCAAAGCTCGCCATGGTGGCAAACGCAACCATTGCCACGAACGGGTCGGGCGCCTGACCGTTTAGGCCATCTGCCGCGATCCAGGTGATCAATACCAATGTCCAACCTGTTGCGGCCATCAGGATGGCGTTAGCTAAACCGGTCAGATTGGCCATGTTACGTTGGGCCACTAGCAGGCTTTCTTGCTCGCTTAATGCATCTTGGTAGTAGCGATCTTCAGCATTGAACAACAGCAGTTCCGCATGGCCTTGGAGCCAGTCCAATAGCTTGATGCGGTAGTTGGCTTTTGCCATGGTCAGTGCCGCACCGTGGCGCTTGCCGAGGTGGTAGAAAATAACCGGCAAGCTGAGCATTAAGGCCAGTAGAACCGCACCCAGCGTTAAGCCAATGGTGAGATCGAAGTAGGCCAAAAATGCCGTGATGGCGATAAGGCCAATCACACCGATGATCAGTGGGCTGACAAGACGCAGATAGACATGATCCATCGCATCCACATCGGCCACTAAACGGTTCAGTAGATCAGCATCGCGCAAGTTGGCTTGTCGACCTGGGATCAACGGCGTCAGCTTGCGGAAGAAGAACAAACGCAAATCGGCCAGTAATTTGAAGGTCGCATTGTGGCTGACCACGCGCTCGCCCCAACGCCCTGCGGTACGGGCCATCGAGAAGCCACGCACGCCGGCACCTGGCAACATGTAGTTGAAGGTTTCGCGGGCAATGGTTAAGCCAGCAACGGCAGACGCGGCAATGAACCAGCCTGACAGCGTCAGCAAGCTCATGGCGGCCAGCAAGGTCGCCAGTCCCAAAAGCATGCCCAGTGTTAAACCAAACCAGTGCTTTCGGTACAGTTTGAGGTAAGGGATTAAATCACGCATCGAGATCCCTCTTATCAGTATGAGCCAGCATATCGGCCAGCAGGCCGTGGTGGCGAATGTGTTCAAAATGGCCGTTTTGCACTAACTGACCGTGTTCAAGGACTAACACGCGGTCCATGTTGGCTAATTGATCCAGACGGTGGCTCACCATCAGGGTCGTTTGGCCATCAACAGCATGTTTCAGGCTGTCGAGCACCAAGTGCTCACTGGCGGCATCCAAGCTGGCGGTGGGTTCATCCAGTAGCCAGAATGCCCCGTTTTGCAACATGGCACGGGCCACGGCAATACGCTGAGCTTGGCCGACAGACAGGCCGCTGGCGCGATCGCCCACGCGGTGCTGATAGCCGTTATCCAAACGCTGGATAAACTCATCGGCATAGGCTTGTTTGGCCACTTGCTGCACGTGTTCGTCAGTGGCAAGTGGATTACCCAGTGTGATGTTGTCACGCACGCTACCGTGCAGCAGCAGTGGGTTTTGTCCCACCCAACTGATGGCTTGACGCCACTGGCTATGATCCAGTTCGCGCAATTCAACGCCGTTAATTTTCAGGCTGCCGCGGTACGGTAAAAAGCCGAGTAGCGCATTGAGCAAGCTGGTTTTACCGGCGCCGCTTGGGCCAATCAGGGCCACTTGTTCATGGGCGGCAATCGAGAAGGTTAATGGGCCCGCCAGCACATGGCCTTCTGGGCTGAGGACTTCTAATTGCTCGACACCAATGGTGATGGTTTCTGGTGAGTCCAAATTTTTATCGCCTTGATCCATCGTATCAGCCTCTGTATTGAGGAATTCGACAATGGATTCAGCGGCACCAATGGCTTGCGCCTTAGCATGGTAGAAGGTGCCCAAATCACGCAGCGGTTGATAAAACTCTGGAGCCAGTACCAAGACAAACAAGCCGGTAAACAGGCTGATAGGTACGCCATAGTGGCCGAAGTTCAATTCACCAATAAACGCGAAACCGAAGTAAACGGCGACGATCGCCACGGAAATAGAGGAGAAAAACTCCAATACAGCAGAAGACAAGAAGGCCATGCGCAGTACTTCCATGGTGCGTTTACGCAACACTTCAGAGGCGGCATGCAGGTTCTCGGCTTCGGCCTCTGCGCGGTTGAACAAGCGCAGTGTACTTAGGCCTTGTAGGCGATCATAAAAATGGCCAGATAAGCGCTGTAGCGCTTTGAAGTTACGGCGGTTGGCGTCTGCTGCTCCCAAACCGACTAAGGCCATGAACACTGGCACCAAGGGCGCGGTAATGAGGAAAATCAGGCCTGCGGCCCAGTTGAGTGGGAAGACGGCGACCAAAATAACGACCGGGACTAACACGGCAATCGACATTTGTGGGAGGTAACGGGCAAAGAAATCTTGCATTTCTTCGACTTGTTCCAGCACCAAACTGCCCCACACACCAGCGGGTTTGCCTTTGATGTAGGCCGGGCCTAACTGTTGCAAGCGCTGCAAGATGAGCTGACGAATGTGCAGACGGATCTGCTCTCCGCAGCGGTAGCCAAAGATTTCGCGTCCCCAACTGCACAGGGCACGTAAGCCCACAATGACGAACAGGCCGATAAAGCTGCTGACGAGCTGGTATTTATCGGTTTGTTCAATGATCAGTTGATGCAAAATGTGAGCAAGCAAAGCCGCTTGCCCCACGAGCAGCACCCCTGAGAGGAATCCCAGTCCGACACTGAGCATCAACCAGCGCTTGGCCAGTGTGCTCTGTGATTTTAACCAACGGGTTAAATCACGTTGTTGTTGTTTATCCATATTAAAACTTGCGCTGCATAGAGCTTCTTATAGCGGGAGAATGAAGGCGACAAAATGGCCACTCAAAGGAGTGGCCATTTGTGATTATTGTTGTTCTGCAAGCGCATCAAGGTAACGTTCTGCGTCCAAGGCGGCCATACAGCCGGTACCGGCAGAGGTGATCGCTTGACGGTAAGTATGGTCCATCACATCACCGGCTGCGAAGATACCTTCGATGCTGGTTTGGGTGGCATTACCGTTGGTGCCTGATTGTACTTTGATATAGCCGTTGTGCATGTCCAGCTGACCTTCGAAGATAGTGGTGTTTGGCTGGTGGCCGATGGCAATGAATGCGCCCATCACCTCCAAGGTTTCGGTCGCGTCTGATTGGGTATCTTTGATGCGCACCGCGGTCACGCCCATGTCATCACCCAGCACTTCATCCAAGGTACGGTTGGTGTGCAAAATGATGTTGCCGTTTTCCACTTTGTCCATCAGACGTTTGATCAGAATTTTCTCTGAACGGAAGGTCTCACGACGGTGAATCAAGTGGACCTCAGCGGCTATGTTTGACAGGTACAGGGCTTCTTCTACAGCGGTGTTACCGCCGCCGACAACCGCAACTTTTTGATTACGGTAGAAGAAGCCGTCACACGTTGCACAGGCAGACACGCCACGGCCTTTAAACAGTTCTTCAGACTCAAGGCCCAAGTATTTGGCTGACGCGCCTGTGGCGAGAATTAAAGCATCACAGGTGTATTCGCCGCTGTCGCCTTTTAGACGGAAAGGACGCTGTGTGAAGTCTGTTTCGCTGATGTGGTCAAAAATGATTTCAGTTTCAAAGCGCTCGGCATGTTCTTTCATGCGCTCCATTAAGCCTGGACCGGTCAGGCCTTCGGCGTCGCCTGGCCAGTTTTCCACTTCGGTTGTTGTTGTCAGCTGGCCGCCTTGTTGCATGCCAGTGATCATCACCGGTTGAAGGTTAGCTCGTGCCGCATACACTGCCGCTGTGTAACCAGCAGGACCAGAACCAAGGATGAGCAGTTTACAGTGTCTTACGTTACTCATTACTTCTCCAGGCTGAAATGAGATTGTTATCATGTAGGGGGGGATTGTAGAAAAATTGGGTCACTATTGAAAGGAGATTTGATCGCCGGGTCTGTGCCAGACCTGACACAATACGGTGGACGAATAGGGCGATCGAAGACAATAAAACTTTACCTTTATTATCTTTATTTATTATAAGTAATGATTTTTGGTTATATATTGAGCGATGGTTAGTACATGCTCAGGGCGACGGTGGGATTGGTGTAATGCAGGCCAAATGTCGTGGCAATGGCCTTGTTGGTGATTTTTCCATGGATTAGGTGCATACCCGCAAGGAATCCCTCGTCATCGTGTAGGGCGTGTTTGTATCCTTTATTGGCAAGTGATTTCACGTAAGGCAAGATGGCGCTGTTGAGTGCAAAGGTGGCGGTGCGAGCCACTGCGCTGGGCATATTCGTGACGCAATAATGCACCACATTATCCACGATGTACGTTGGCTGGGTGTGGGTTGTCGGGCGGGAGGTCTCGAAGCAACCGCCTTGATCGATAGCCACATCCACCAGCACCGCCCCGGGTTTCATGGTTTTCACCTGCCCAGCCGTTAACAGGCGAGGCGGCAGTGCCCCGGGGACCCGTGCGGCACCGATGATGATATCAGCGCTAGAGACCAGTTTATCAATGGTTTCATGGGTTGAGTAAAGGAGTGTGACACGGCCTTGAAACTCGCTATCTAATGCTTGTAATGTCTGCATGTTGGTGTCTAAAAGGGTCACATTGGCACGCCACCCCACCGCCATTCGAGCGGCATTCGCCCCGACCACGCCGCCGCCTAATATCACGATATGCGCGGCTTCAACCCCTGGAGTGCCGCAGACTAATAATCCGCTGCCACCCCGAGAATTCTCTAGACTTTGTACCCCTGCTTGGACAGACATTCTGCCGGCTACCGCTGACATGGGCGCTAAAAGAGGGAATTTGCCTAAGGAATCAGTGATGGTCTCGTAGGCAATACAGATAGCTTTGCTGTCGATGAGGGCTTTTGTGTGGGTAAAATCCGGTGCAAGATGGAGATAGCTGAATAATATCTGCCCGTTAGCGAGCATAATTCTTTCTTCTGCTTGGGGCTCTTTTACTTTGACAATCATCTCCGATCTGGTAAAAACTTCTTTAGCGTTAGAAATAATTACCGCGCCAGCGTTTTCATAGTCAGCATTAGATAACCCAATGGCTTCACCCGCTTGGGTCTCAATCAGTACCTGATGGCCGAGCAGCGTGAGTTCGCGGACACTGTGGGGCGTTAATCCTACTCGGTCTTCGTGAGCTTTGATTTCTTTGGGTACACCAATGATCATCCTGCTCCCCCTTGGCACCGGGTACGATTGTCAATTGACAAGGATGTAAATGCAGATCTACTGGCAGTATAGTTTGACTACAAGAGTATTTGATTCTAAAAATTAAAAAGTTGTAGTATATTTTTTTGCAAGGAAGTAAGAAGGTGGAATAAAAAATGGTAGATACCAAGAAAAAACCCTCCAAGGAATTGGATCGTATTGACCGCAACATACTGAATGAACTCCAAAAAGATGGTCGAATTTCAAACGTTGAGCTGTCTAAACGCGTTGGCCTGTCGCCAACACCGTGTCTAGAACGTGTTCGTCGACTCGAGCGTCAGGGTTACATTAGCGGCTATACGGCGCTATTGAACCCACAATATCTCGATGCATCGCTACTGGTTTTTGTTGAAATTACCCTAAACCGTGGTGCGCCTGATGTGTTTGAGCAATTCAATAAGTCGGTGCAAGAACTAGAAGACATTCAAGAATGTCACCTTGTTTCTGGTGATTTCGACTACCTATTGAAAACCCGTGTATCTGATATGTCCGCTTACCGTAAGCTATTGGGGGAGACCTTACTGCGTTTGCCGGGCGTGAATGACACGCGTACGTATGTTGTCATGGAAGAAGTGAAACAGACGAATAATCTGGTCATCAAGACCCGTTAATGCTTCATCACAACATGAAGCGATAGATCAAGCGGCCAGCAGTAAGCCGCTTGATTTGTTTTTACTGCTTAGAAAATCACCTCAATCTCTTAAAATTTCACCAACTCTTTACCTTCCTGTCGCCGCATCATGGCAAAAATTGGCTGTATTTAGTATAAGATAAGGCATCGGTTCAGTTTATCTATTCGTACTGGCATACGGGCAATGTTGATGGTTTTATCACGAACAATCATGCTGCGCTAAAACGCCGTTAGACGTTCATCTATTAGTTACATCGGAGTGTTTTTTGAGGACAGTTAAGGGCAAGAAGCAGCCCCAATCACGCCTTTCTGGCGGACAGCGTTTACTGGAAAGCTTTTTGATTTTCGGTGTGCTGGCCGCGATCTTTATCATGGTTGCATTGTTGAGCTTTGATCCTGCCGACCCGTCTTGGTCACAAACGGCATGGGAAGGGCCAGTACAAAATAAAGCAGGATCACTGGGTGCCTTAGTCGCCGATACATTATTCTTTACCCTGGGTTCATTAGCCTACTTGTTACCCATGGTGATGGTCGTGACGACGTGGGTGTTATTCCGTCGACGTTCTCAACCGCTTAAACTGGATTACATGATTTACGGCACCCGTTTGTTGGGGTTGCTGGTCTTGTTCGTGACCAGTTGCGGTTTGGCCGATTTGAACTTCGATGATATTTGGTATTTCTCATCGGGTGGGGTGATTGGTGATGTGGTCGCGAACATGGCCTTGCCGTTGTTTAACTTGCTCGGCGCCACCTTGGTGCTGATGTTTGTGTGGGCGGTCGGTTTCACCCTGTTTACGGGTATTTCATGGTTGACCATTGTGGATTCACTGGGCGAGTCATTCTTAGGCGGCTCGGCATGGCTACTCAATAAAGTGCGTTCTGATAAGTCAGAAACGTTGACGCCGTTTGCTGCCGATATTCCAGGTGAAGAACAAACCGCCTTCGGTCAGCAGCTGGTCCAGCAAATGGGCCAGCAACAAATGGCGACGGAGCCTGATGCCGATGATGTGTTGTTAGCATCCAGCAGCCGCATTGAAATCGTTCGCCCTGCGCAAAGCCGTGATGCGTTTGCGCGCCAAGAGCCGCAATTTCAGGCAGCCCCAGCAGTGGCGGCATCCGTGATGACTCCCGCAGCGGCACCTGTTGTCACCAGTGAGCCCGTAGAAGAAACGCGTGTTGAACCGATCATTGTGCGTGCTGAACGTCAGCGCCAAGCCGAAGCGGCACATGCGCAAGTTCAAGCGCAAATACAGCCACAAGCGCCGGTAGCGCAGCCAGTACAAGCCACCACGCCAGTACAAACGGCTGCGGCAATACAAACAACAGCACCCGTTCAAACAACAGCACCAGCGCAACCGATGCCTCAGACCGCCGCGCCAGTGTCGGCACCGCAGCCTCACGTTGCGCCGGTGTCACAACCGGTTCAACCCGCGCCGTCGATGACACCGTTAGCACATGACGTCGCCACAACGGCCACAACGGCCACAACGGCCGCATTGGCTGCGGCGTCGTCGTCAGTACCTGCACAGGCCGCGCCTGTCACGGTAGCCGCATCGGTTGCTATGGAAACTGACGTCACCGATGTGACTGACACGGCGATGGCTACAGAATCGAACCGTATGGTGGTCGATACTTTGCCACGTCAAGCGCAGGGCATGTCGATTGAAGAGCTAGAGCGTGCGTTAGAGCTGGATGAAGATTTCACCGTCGATGCAATGCGTGACGAGGAAGCAGCAGCGTATGCGGCGACACAAACCGTTGCTGCATCTGATACGCCGCCTGTCTTTACTTCAGCAGTAATGCCTGTCACAGAAACAACGGCGGCAGAAACAGGCACGACGGCTTATCAGGCAGCTGCTCCTGTGACTTCCACTGCGGCAATGACACCGTCAATGGCAGCCCCTGTGAGCGACGTGACGCCTGAACCTGCGCCTTATCACGCGCCAACGACAGCCCGTTATGATGATTGGGAAGAGGTCGAGCCGGTCTTTGAACCTGACGAAGAGGATTCATCTTCTGTTCATACCACGCCTGTTACAACGGCCTTTACTGACGTTGCGACAGCACAAGCGGCACCCGTTGCGGCACACACTGCATATGGGGATGACGACGCCACTTACAGCGCGATGAATGCGCAGGCCAGCGAACCTCACGCGATAGAACACGCGATAGAACACGCGATAGAAATTGGCGTACAAGACGGCATGTCAGAGCTAGAGCGCGCCGAGTATGGCCAGCCTAGTGATGACAGCGAACTCACTGATGAAGAGGCGTTCCTGAAGAAAATCCGGGATGCACAGAAAGCGCAAGCGCACGCAGCGGGGTTAGATAACCCGTTCTTAATGCGTAAAGATGAAGATTTACCGGCACCGACGACGCCAATGCCAACCCTTGATTTGTTGGCTCCTGCGAAGCAGAACGTTGAGCCGGCCAGTGAGGAAGAGCTCAAGCGTACCGCGATGCTGGTGGAATCAAAACTGGCAGATTACAAAATCAAAGCCAAAGTGGTGGGCGTGTACCCAGGCCCGGTGATCACCCGTTATGAATTGGACTTGGCACCAGGGGTGAAAGTCAGCCGTATTTCTGGGTTGGCGAAAGACTTGGCGCGTGCTCTGTCGGCGTCTGCCGTGCGTGTCGTAGAAGTGATCCCAGGTAAGCCGTACGTTGGTCTGGAATTGCCTAATGTGAACCGTGAGACGGTCTACATGTCTCAGGTGGTGGGTAGCGATAATTTCCAACATAAGAACAGTGCGTTGCCGATTGTATTGGGTTATGACATTGCTGGTGAAGCGGTGGTGGCTGACTTGAGTAAAATGCCACACTTGTTGGTGGCGGGTACTACCGGTTCGGGTAAATCGGTGGGTGTGAACGTGATGATCTTGAGCTTGCTGTACAAATGTAAGCCGGAAGATTGTCGCTTTATCATGATTGACCCGAAAATGTTGGAACTGTCGATTTATGAAGGCATTCCACACCTGTTGACCGAAGTCGTTACTGACATGAAAGATGCCAGCAATGCCTTGCGTTGGTGTGTGGGTGAAATGGAACGCCGTTACAAGTTGATGGCTGCCGTCGGGGTACGTAATTTGGCGGGCTTTAATGCCAAGCTGGAAGAAGCGGCCGCCGCCGGGTATCCGATCCACGATCCATTGTGGAAGCCGGGCGACAGCATGGATGAGTTCGCGCCATTACTTGAAAAAATGCCAAGCATTGTGGTCATCGTCGATGAATTTGCCGACATGATGATGGTGGTGGGTAAGAAAGTAGAAGAATTGATCGCCCGTTTGGCACAGAAAGCGCGTGCGGCGGGTATTCACTTGGTGCTGGCGACACAGCGTCCGTCGGTGGATGTGATCACCGGTTTGATCAAGGCGAACATTCCAAGCCGTATGGCGTTTACCGTCTCAACCAAGACGGACTCCCGTACTATTTTGGACCAAGGTGGCGCGGAATCCTTGCTGGGCATGGGTGACATGCTGTACTTACCTGCGGGGCAGAACCATCCAATCCGCGTTCACGGGGCATTTGCCTCGGATGATGACGTACATAATGTCGTTAACGATTGGAAAGCGCGTGGTAAGCCACAATATATTGAAGGCATTTTGGAAGAAGATCAGGGCTCAGATGGCTTGTTACCGGGTGAAACGCCGGTGGCCAGTGATGATGACCTCGATCAACTGTTTGATGAAGTCGCGGCTTTTGTGGCAGAAACTCGCCGAGGGTCTGTGTCAGGGGTGCAGCGTAAATTTAAGATTGGTTACAACCGCGCCGCGCGCATTGTTGAGCAATTAGAAGCGCATGGCATTGTCAGCTCTCCGGGCCATAACGGTAACCGTGAAGTATTGGCACCACCCCCAGCAGGGCGTGATTAATCGTACGGTATTAAGCACACTGTAACAGGGTGAGAACGGTCACTATGTGGCTGACAAGATAGGACGCGCCAGTGCGGAGCACGCACTGGCCTTCAACCAGAAGGTTTATAGCAATGATGAAAAAAGTGGTAATGAGCGTGTTAGTGGCAGCGCCGATGTTGTTAGCGAGCCAAGCGTGGGCCAATCCGCAGCAAGAACTCAGCACCCGTTTAGGCAAAGTGAATGCATTCAGTGCCGACTTCAAACAAACGGTGATCAGCCCTGATGGGGATGTATTGGTGAAAGGGGACGGCGATGTGTCGATTAAGCGCCCGAATCTGTTCCGCTGGAACACCGAAACACCGGATGAGAACGTGTTGATTTCAGACGGCAAAACCTTGTGGTACTACAGCCCGTTCATTGAACAAGTGACGGCAATGTGGCTGAAAGATGCCACGGAACAAACCCCGTTTGTTTTGTTGACCCGCAACAGTGCGACGGATTGGCAACAATACAATGTCGCGCAAACGGCGGACACGTTTACACTGACGCCGAAAAGCGGCGCGTCTTCGATGGGTAAATTTGTCGTGACGGTAGCGAAGAGCGGCGATGTGCGTGGTTTCAGCGTGGTTGAGCAAGATGGCCAGCGCAGCAACTTTACGTTCACTAAATTTAGCAAGCAGATCCCGGCAGCCAGCCAGTTTTCTTTTGTCCCGCCTAAAGGGGTGGAATTGGACGATCAGCGCCAATAACGGCGCTCTGCTTGTCTCTTACCTGAATTACTAGGTGGCATCTCGTGATGCCACCTATTTTCGTTTAAGGAGTGGTTATTTTGAATAACTTCAGCCTCGATTTTTCATCGGATTTTCGTCCGCTGGCGGCCCGTATGCGCCCGCGTACCATTGAAGAGTATATTGGCCAGCAACACATTTTGGCCGAAGGCAAACCGCTGCGCCGTGCCTTAGAGGCCGGGCACCTGCATTCCATGATTTTGTGGGGGCCACCGGGTACAGGGAAAACCACGTTGGCGGAAGTGGCTGCGCATTATGCGAACGCTGAGGTTGAACGAGTCTCCGCCGTCACCTCTGGGGTGAAAGACATCCGAGCGGCAATTGATAAAGCCCGCGATAACAAAATGGCAGGGCGCCGTACCATCTTGTTTGTGGATGAGGTGCATCGCTTCAATAAAAGTCAGCAAGATGCTTTCTTACCACACATTGAAGACGGCACGGTGACCTTCATTGGCGCAACCACAGAGAACCCATCATTTGAGCTCAATAACGCACTGTTATCCCGCGCGCGGGTGTACAAGCTCAAGTCTTTAGACAATGACGAAGTGTTGGCGGTGATTGACCAAGCATTGGCGGATCCGGTGCGTGGCGTGACAGAACATAATCTGCTGTTTGTCGATGAGGTGAAAAACCGTTTGGCCGAGCTGGTCAACGGGGATGCGCGTATGTCACTGAACTACCTTGAGCAGTTGATCGACATGGCAGAAGAAGATGACCAAGGCAACAAGGTGATCACGCTGGCCTTGTTGGCGGAAGTGGCCGGCGAGAAGATTGGCCGTTTCGATAACAAAGGCGATTTATGGTACGACATGATTTCTGCCGTGCATAAGTCGATCCGAGGTTCCAGCCCTGATGGTGCCCTGTATTGGTTTGCCCGTATGCTGCAAGCCGGGTGTGACCCTTTGTACGTTGCACGCCGTTTGCTTGCCATAGCGTCTGAAGACATCGGTAATGCCGATCCTCGTGCGATGCAGGTTGCGGTGTCGGCATGGGATTGTTTTACCCGTGTGGGCGCGTATGAAGGCGAACGTGCGATTGCTCAGGCTATTGTATATTTGGCCAGTGCGCCTAAGAGTAATGCGGTGTATACCGCGTTCAGTCAGGCAAAAATGGATGCGGCTAATCATCCCGATTATGAGGTGCCACACCATCTGCGTAATGCGCCGACTAAACTGATGAAGGAGCTGGGCTACGGGCAAGGGTACCGTTATGCCCACGACGAGCCGGGGGCGTATGCAGCGGGAGAGTGTTACTTCCCACCGGAATTGGCCGGGACACGCTACTACCAGCCGACAAACCGTGGATTGGAAACTAAAATTACCGAAAAGTTAGATTATCTTGCTTCTTTAGATGCAAAAAGCACTTTAAAGCGCTATCAATAATTGGGCTTTTTGGGTATTGTTGACCCATAAGCGTTGGGTTACCTAACGCCTTCTGAATTAAAAATTATTTAGCCATCGGTTTGGTTAAATAGTGTGCATTTTAGAACATTTTGAGCACAGGATTAGCATGCTAGATTCTAAATTACTTCGTACTGAGCTGGACGCAACAGCCGAAAAATTAGCGCGCCGTGGTTTCACTCTCGATGTAGAGTTACTACGTTCCCTAGAAGAAAAGCGTAAGGGCCTTCAGGTTAAAACTGAAGACCTTCAGGCACTGCGTAACTCGCGATCGAAGTCCATCGGTCAAGCAAAAGCGAAGGGCGATCACGAAGAAGCTGAGCGTATCCTTGCTGAAGTGGGTAACCTGGGTTCTGAACTCGATGACGCGAAAAAAGCGCTGGCTGCTCTGCAGTCTGAGCTAGATGCCATCACGCAAACGTTGCCTAACCTGCCAGATGAATCTGTGCCAATGGGTAAAGATGAAGACGACAACGTAGAAGTACTGCGTTGGGGTACACCAAAAGCTTACGATTTTGACGTGAAAGATCACGTTGATCTGGGTGAGCTAGCGGGCGGCCTAGACTTTGCAAGTGCTGTGAAAATCACAGGCGCACGTTTCATCGTGATGAAAGGCCAGTTTGCGCGTCTACACCGTGCGATTGCACAGTTCATGCTTGATCTACACACGGACGAGCACGGCTACACAGAACTGTATGTACCGTACCTTGTAAACTCAGACAGCTTGTTCGGTACAGGTCAGCTACCTAAGTTTGGTGGTGATCTGTTCCACACCCAGCCACTGACTGAAAAAGTGAACGATGAAGAGCCACGTACGTTGTCTCTTATCCCAACAGCAGAAGTGCCAGTAACAAACCTGTTGCGTGACACGATTTCTGAAGAAGCTGAGTTGCCAATCAAGATGACGGCACACACACCGTGTTTCCGTTCTGAAGCGGGCTCTTACGGCCGTGATACACGCGGTTTGATCCGTATGCACCAGTTCGACAAAGTGGAATTGGTTCAGATCACGCGTCCTGAAGACTCAATGGCTGCGCTAGAAGAGCTAACCGGTCACGCTGAGAAAGTGCTTCAGTTGCTAGAACTGCCATACCGTAAGGTTGTGCTATGTACTGGCGACATGGGCTTCGGCTCTGCGAAGACATACGACCTTGAAGTGTGGGTACCTGCACAAGAGACATACCGTGAAATCTCTTCATGTTCAAACATGTGGGACTTCCAGGCGCGTCGTATGCAAGCACGTTTCCGCCGTAAAGGTGAGAAGAAGCCTGAATTGGTGCACACACTAAACGGTTCTGGTTTGGCTGTAGGCCGTACCATGGTTGCTATTCTTGAGAACAACCAAGAAGCAGATGGCCGTATCCGTATCCCTGAAGTACTGCGTCAGTACATGGGTAACGCGACACACATCGGTTAATCGCTGCATTAACACTGAAAACCCAGCCTTTTGGCTGGGTTTTTTTATGCCTGCAATTCTTGTTCATGCTGTGTTTATGAAGAGATATATGCGGAGTGCGTATTGAATGGTTATGGCACGTTGTTCATGTCAGGTTGTGTTACTTGCCTCTCTCTGAGCAAATGTAGGGGTAATTTTGCATCAGAATAAATGGGTTGTTATGGCATGCTTTTACCATATCTTATTGAATAGTTATGATTGGTTCGATCTTTTGTGAATTGATATTCGTTTTTTGTGATTATTTTTTCGTTATGTATTGCGCGCGATAGGATTGTCGATATAATGAGCTCAATAAGGAATTATGCACTTTTTCCGAAGTTTTAGTCACGTTAGGTTTAATCATTCAGAGAGAAGTAGGATGACGGATACTGTACTTGCCCAAGAAACCCATAAGACCAGCCGGAACATGCTGATGTTCGCGATTCCATCGATGCTGGGTCTGTTCTTTTTCCTTGCCCCGCTGAGCGTGAACGGTGACTTTACCTTTCCTCTGGCTCTCATGGCGAAAAGCTTCAAAAGCCTGATGGGAGAAGCCTTGCTACCCACTGTCGCTGCTGTGATTTGTCTTTCTGCGGTTTTGTCATTGGCCGCAAGCGTCGTTAAGCCGCGTTTTGTGATGGACTCATCGCTGCTGACCCGTTTGTTTGTACTGACGCCAACATGGTTGGTGATTCGTGGCCTGGGTGCTGTCTTTACAGTACTTGCACTCTATCAGGTCGGTCCGGAAGTGATCTGGAATGGTAATACCGGTGGCTTGGTTCTGAATGATTTGCTGCCATCGCTGTTTGTGACCTTTTTCTTTGCTGGCCTGCTTCTCCCTCTATTGCTTAATTTTGGCTTGCTGGAACTTTTAGGTACCTTGATGAGTAAGTTCATGCGTCCGGTATTTCGTCTACCAGGCCGTGCCGCCATTGACTGTATTTCATCATGGCTAGGGGATGGTACGGTAGGGGTGATCCTGACCAGCAAGCAGTACGAACAAAAGAAATACACCGCCCGTGAAGCGGCCGTTGTGGCGACCATGTTCTCGCCAGTCGGGATCTCGTTTTCACTGGTAGTACTGACGCAGGTGGGCTTGGCGAATTACTTTGTGCCTTTCTATTTATCGATTTGTCTGTCTGGTGTGGCGGCAGCCGTGATTATTCAGTACTTGCCACCACTGAGCTACAAGAAAGACCTTTACATTGACGGCACGGCGCCGAACCGTGATGAAGAGTTGGTACCAGAGGGGCAGACCGCGATGCAGTTTGGTATGCACCTAGCCCTAAAGCGTGCGAGTGGTGTTAACAGCCTGAGCGCAGTGGCGAAAGAAGGCTTCCATAACTCATTGGATATGGTGTTGGGTGTGCTGCCAGTGGTTATGGCGATTGGTACGCTGGGTTTGGTGGTCGCTGAAACCACACCGTTATTCTCACTGCTAGGTGCCCCGTTCGTTCCACTGCTTGAGTTGCTACACGTGGCAGAAGCACAGGCGGCGGCACAAACCATCTTGGTCGGCTTTACAGATATGTATGTGCCATCCATCATTGCAGCGTCCACCATTGATACCGAGATGACAAAATTTGTGGTGGCAGCACTGTCTGTAACACAGCTCATTTTCATGTCAGAAACCGGCTCAGTGATTTTGAGCAGTAAAGTACCGGTGAACTTCTTTGAACTGGTGGCGATTTTCTTACTACGTACGTTGATCACTTTGCCAATCATCGTGATGGTCGCGCATTTGATTTTCTGATTCGGCCGCTGAGAGAGTCGACCGACA
Organism: Photobacterium japonica; assembly: GCF_050337005.1. Lineage (NCBI taxonomy): Bacteria > Pseudomonadati > Pseudomonadota > Gammaproteobacteria > Vibrionales > Vibrionaceae > Photobacterium > Photobacterium japonica. The sequence goes on from NZ_JAKJSN010000013.1 coordinate 36,159, forward strand.
GTATCCAAATACTAACAATAACAACGTTTCGCTTCCTGCTGGCCACCCATTTGGGTGGCCTTTTTTATGTGTGGTTTTTAATGGTTTTTTTCGTTACGGCTGCTGGGGTACTCAATTCGGTGATGAAGTCTGTGGCGAGTGATGCGACAGGCTTCTCGAACATGGTTAAGGAGGGGCGGTGGTGTAATGACAGAGTGGGGCTGGAATGGGATTGAGTCTGCTTTGGCTGTTCGCCAAAATCACAATTGATATATTACAGGGTTAAATCACAGATACAAAAAAGGACTCCGAAGAGTCCTTTTGTCAGCTTATGCTCGCCCATAAAGGGTCAACGTAAGCGGTATTACATCACACGCATACCAGGCTGTGCGCCTTCGTGCGGTTCAAGGATCCAAAGCTCTTTGCCACCCGGGCCAGCAGCTAGGATCATGCCTTCAGACATGCCGAATTTCATCTTACGCGGCTTCAGGTTTGCGACCATTACCGTGTGCTTACCCACCAATTCTTCAGGGGTGTAAGCTGACTTGATGCCAGAGAATACCTGACGCATTTCACCACCGATATCCAATTGGAATTTTAGTAGTTTGTCTGCTTTAGGTACGGCTTCACAAGACACGATTTTCGCGATACGCATGTCAACCTTAGCAAAATCATCAAACTCGATTTCCGCTTCGATTGGCTCTTTGCTCAGCTCAGTCACGTTTTTGGCCGCTTCTGCTTGCTCTTTCGCAGCCACTTCGGCTGCTGCATCTTCTTTAGACGCTTCAACCATCGCTTCTACATGCTTAGGATCAATACGGTTAAACAGGGCTTTGAACGTTGTCACGTTATGGTCAGTCAAAGGCTGTGCAATGCTTTCCCATGTCAGTGTTTCATTCAAGAACGCTTCTGTACGCTCAGTCAGGTTAGGCATAACCGGTTTCAGGTAAGCCATTAGCACGCGGAATAGGTTAATACCCATTGAGCAAATTTCTTGTAGCTCTTGGTCTTTACCTTCTGTTTTCGCGACAACCCAAGGGGCCTTTTCGTCAACGTACTGGTTCGCTTTGTCTGCCAGTGCCGTGATTTCACGGATAGCACGACCAAACTCGCGCGCTTCGTAAAGGGCACCGATACGGTCTGCCGCTGCTACGAACTCTGCGTATAGCTCTGGCTCTGCACACTGTGCAGACAGCTTGCCGTCAAAACGCTTAGCGATGAAGCCAGCGTTACGCGATGCAAGGTTAACGATCTTGTTCACGATGTCGCTGTTCACACGTTGTGTGAAATCTTCAAGGTTCAGATCAAGGTCATCAATGCGGCTGTTTAGCTTCGCAGCGTAGTAGTAACGTAGGCACTCTGGATCCAGGTGCTGCAGGTACGTACCGGCTTTCACGAAGGTGCCTTTCGATTTTGACATCTTCGCACCGTTTACGGTCACGTAACCGTGAACGAAAACGTTGCTTGGCTTACGGAAGCCAGAACCTTCCAGCATGGCTGGCCAGAATAGGCTGTGGAAGTACACGATGTCTTTACCGATGAAGTGGTAAAGCTCAGTGCTGCTGTCTTTGTTCCAGAACTCGTCAAAGTTCAGGTCATCGCGCTTGTCACACAGGTTCTTGAATGAACCCATGTAGCCGATCGGTGCATCCAACCATACGTAGAAGAATTTGTTGGTTTCACCCGGGATCTCAAAGCCGAAGTAAGGTGCATCACGGGAGATATCCCACTGTTGCAGGCCTGACTCGAACCACTCTTGCATCTTGTTCGCGGTTTCGTCTTGAAGGGCGCCAGATCGAGTCCATGCTTTTAGCATCTCTTCAAACTGAGGAAGATCAAAGAAGAAGTGCTCAGAATCTTTCATAACAGGAGTTGCACCTGAAACGGCAGATTTCGGGTTGATCAAATCTGTTGGGCTGTAGGTTTCACCACAGTTGTCACAGTTGTCACCGTACTGGTCTTCTGCTTTACACTTCGGACACGTCCCTTTCACGAAACGGTCCGGCAGGAACATTTCTTTTTCAGGATCAAACAGCTGAGAAATCGTACGGTTAGTAATATAGCCGTTGTTTTTTAGCTGGGTGTAGACAAACGATGCCAGTTCACGGTTTTCATCAGAATGCGTGCTGTGGTAGTTATCAAAGCTGATATCAAAACCCGCAAAGTCAGCTTGATGCTCTTTGCTCACCTCAGCAATCATTTGCTCAGGATCCATACCCATCTGCTGGGCCTTAAGCATGATTGGCGTACCGTGTGCATCATCTGCACAAATGAAATGAACTTCGTTGCCGCGAAGGCGTTGGTAGCGCACCCAAATATCCGCTTGCACATGCTCAAGCATGTGGCCCAAGTGGATAGAACCGTTAGCGTACGGTAGGGCGCAGGTCACCAGAATTTTTCTTGGATTTGCAGCCATAATGTCTTGTTTCGCTCATGATGGGTAATAAAAACGTAGCTGCAAATACTACCTGATGGACAGCTTATTGCCTAGATGGTTATGTGGATAATCACGGTAAATAGAAAGCGATAACGGTGCATTGGTGATAGGATGAAAAGAAAGTACAAAAATGGAGCGCTAAAACCATGCGTAGTGACTCAACCCCGCGTTTTTCATCCATGGCCGATATCACCCATTGGCTCAATCAATTTGAACACCCATGGCTACACCCTGAATGGGCGGATACGCCACAAGTTGTTTCTATGTCGGCCGATGGCCTGTTATCGATTGTGTTGCCGTTTGCCGCAGAGTCGGTGATTGACCAACTCGCACAGTGGGTGACGGCGCAAAAGCAAGAACAGCAGGTGGCTGCTGATTTGCAGGTGGCGGTATCGAGCCGAGTGGCTCCGTTAGCGGCAGGTGACAAATCGCCGCTGAAAGGGGTGAAAAACATTGTGGTCGTGAGTTCGGCCAAAGGCGGCGTGGGTAAATCCACCACGTCGGTGAATCTGGCCTTGGGCTTGCAGGCACAAGGGGCCAAAGTGGGTCTGCTGGATGCAGATATCTATGGGCCATCGGTGCCGATGATGCTGGGTACCGTCGATGAAAAACCGCTGTCGGCAGACGGCAAAATGATGATGCCGATTGAAGCGCATGGTCTTTATACCAATTCAGTGGGGTACTTAGTGCCGGCTGACAGTGCCACCATTTGGCGTGGACCAATGGCATCGAAAGCGTTGTCACAAATTATTACTGAAACCTGGTGGCCTGATCTGGACTATTTAGTGATCGACATGCCACCGGGTACCGGTGATATTCAATTGACGTTGGCCCAGCAGATCCCGGTGACAGGCGCTGTTGTCGTGACCACGCCGCAAGACTTAGCGTTGGCTGATGCCATTAAAGGGGTCAGCATGTTCAATAAAGTGGATGTGCCAGTGTTGGGAATTGTGGAAAACATGAGCCATCATATTTGTAGCCAGTGTGGTCACCATGAGCCGATATTTGGTACTGGTGGGGCGGCGCGTATGGCTGAAGACTATGCCGTGCCGTTGCTTGCGCAGTTGCCACTGCACATTAAAATCCGTGAAGATATTGATAACGGTAAGCCGACCGTGGTTGCTTCCCCTGAGTCTGAACAGGCACAAAGTTACATTCAATTGGCGGGTTCTGTCGCCAGTCGCCTGTATTGGCAGGGGGTGCCTGTTGCGGAACAGATCACAATTCGTACAATGTAAACCTTTGCCTTAGGCTGACTGATGCGTTTATGACCAAGCGTGGCGGATGTCTCATTTTTGTTGGCATCTACTGATACATCTGCCTATAATCATCCGGTTTATTTACACCCATTCGTATAATTGTCTGTGATGGTTCATCCTGACAGTTAATCGGTTTAATCGGTATTTCCACCCAGCCACGTTGTTTTACAGGTGCTTTCTGATATGTCTGAAAACTCACACCAATACGTTATTATCGGTATTGCAGGAGCTTCTGCTTCCGGTAAAAGTTTGATTGCCAGTACTGTATATAAAGAATTAAAAGAGAAAGTTGGCGATCATCAGATCGGTGTTATCACAGAAGATTGTTACTACAATGATCAAAGTCACCTGAGCATGGAAGACCGGGTAAAGACCAACTACGATCACCCAAATGCATTGGATCATGATCTGTTGTGTGACCACCTTGAAATGCTGATGCAGGGTAAAGCGGTTGAAGTGCCGCAGTACAGCTACGGCGAACACACGCGCATGACAGAAACCACCACAATGACACCGAAAAAAGTGATCATTTTGGAAGGTATCCTATTGCTAACGGATCCGCGTCTACGCGATTTGATGCATGCAAGTGTGTTCATGGATACGCCGCTAGACATCTGTCTACTGCGTCGTCTACAGCGTGATGTGGCTGAACGTGGCCGTACCATGGAATCTGTACTGAAACAGTACCAGAAAACCGTGCGTCCAATGTTCATGCAGTTCATTGAACCGTCTAAGCAGTACGCGGACATTATCGTGCCTCGCGGCGGTAAAAACCGTATCGCGATTGATGTGCTAAAAGCGCACATCGCCAAACTGCTACGCAGTTAAGATTAAAAAGGCTGACAGTGTCAGCCTTTTTTGTATCACAAATTTGTCAGGCAGCCGAAAGGCTGCCTATTTTTTTTGTAATTAATGGTAGACAATATTGTTATACCCAAGTGACCTATCAGGGTAGATGAATAAAAAGGAGCCTTGTACTGACCAAGGTTGCGCGAGGGTGTGCAATGTTGGCGTGGTGCATAGGCGCATGAAACAAGTGGGGATAGAATGAAAAAGATAGTTTTTGCGTTGCTGGCCATCCTTGTGGTCATTGTGATCGGTATTGCCGCGTTATTGGCGCTAGTGGATCCGAACCAGTTTAAGCCAATGATTGCCGAGCAAGTGAAAAAGAACACCGGGCGTGAACTGGTGATTGACGGCGATATTCATTGGCGATTTTTCCCGAGCATTGGTTTTGATATCGGCCAAACCGCCTTCCGTAACCCAGAAGGGTTTGCTGAACCGAACCTTGTCCAGTTTGACAGCGCCGCGTTATCCGTATCCGTGATGCCGTTGTTCTCCCAACAATTGGAGATTGGCAATGTCAGCTTACACGGCGGGCATGTTTTCATTCAAACCTTGGCGTCAGGGGTCAGTAACCTCGACGGTATCGGCAAGCAAGCAGATACCGTCGCTGAACCCAAGGCCGCTACCGAGCCTTCCTCCACGTCTGAATCACAACCGTCTGGTGACAAAAAGCCATGGACACTGACGTTACAAGGTATCGAGGTGGTGGATGCCAGCGCGACGGTACGTGATGATCAAAAAGATACCCTAACCACCATCAGTGCGTTGAATTTCTCGTTGAGCCGTTTTGCGCCGGGCGAATGGACGACCGCGACGTTTGATGTAACCGGTAAAAACAACGACCTGAGCTTTAGTGCCAACGGTGAAACCGCGTTGCTGATTGCCAAAGGCTTAGACAGCGCGCAGGTGAAAGCACTGGCACTGAACGTCTCGGCACAAGATGCGAAGAACAAGATTGAGTCGGTCACACTGAACGTGGATCACTTCCAGTTGGGTGAGTGGGCGACCATTGATTTCACCGCGAAAGGGCAAGTGCCGGATTTAGCCTTTGATGCGAACGGTCAAACCCGTTTGCAGCTTGATGAAGCCATGAACACCGTGTCACTAGAAGGGCTGTCTCTGAATACCGCACTGAAAGGGAAGATGTTACCGCGTCCAGCGATGACTCTGAACCTTGATGCTGACGCGCAGTATGTGATGGATAAACAACAAGCGGTGTTATCTCAGGTGGCGGTTAAGTTGGATGAATTGGCGGTGAAAGGCAATGCGTCTTTCAAAGCGGCGGATATTCCCGTGATCCGTTTTGATTTGTCATCAGACACGATCGATTTGGACGCCTTCTTAGGTATCAAGCAAGATAAAGCCGCGACGCCATCGGCGACTAACGCGTCAGAGCAAATGTCGACGCCTGAAAAGGCGGCGGATAAAAACAAAGAGCCGGATCTGTCTGCGCTGAAAACCGTCGATTTGGCCGGTAACGTGAAGATTGGCCAGTTCAAAGTGAACAATGCCAAACTCAATGATGTGGCGATGGATGTGCAGATCAAGCGTGGGGTATTACGCCTGAAAGCACTGGATGCGAAATTGTACCAAGGGTCCATTCACGCCACGGCGAAGATTGATGCCAATCCAACCTTACCGACGTATCAAGTGACGAAAAACATCAAGGGCGTACAAATACAGCCGCTTTTGAAGGATGTTGCGAATAACGATGTGCTGGCCGGTGAAGGTGATATTACCGTGAACGTACACGGTAAAGGCCTGTCAGAAGCACGATTACGCAGCAACATTGCCGGTACGGTCGCTATCCACTTTGCTGATGGGGCGATTTATGGCGTGAACGTGCCAGAGATGATCCGTGAGGCGCGTGCGACCTTGAAAGGCAAGAAAGCTGAGTATGTGAAAGAAGAGAAGAAAACGGACTTTTCGGCAATGAAAGCGACTTTCACGTTAGGTAATGGTGTGGCAAGCACCCGTGATATGGCGGTGGAATCGCCTTTGCTGCGTATTGCCGGTGAAGGGGAAACGAATCTGGTGTCTGAAGCCATTGATTTCACCATTAACACTTCGGTCGTTGCGACCAGCAAAGGCCAAGGCGGTAAAGACATTGATCACGTGGCCGATTTGACTGTGCCGATTGATGTGAAAGGTGACTGGACTCAGCCGAGCTTCTCGTTGAATGTGGCGCAACTGCTCAAGCAGAACAATGAGCTTGAGAAGAAGGCCAAAAAAGAAGTGGAACGCGGTTTAGAGAAACTCTTCGGTGATAAAGCCAAAGATGAAGACCTTAAAAATGCGGCTGACAAGTTGCTGAAAGGGCTGTTTAACTGATGGTTATTTAAACTGACAACGTGTTAGTTATAAGAAAAAAGGGCTTACTGCGGTAAGCCCTTTTTTATGTGTGGTGCGTCTCGCCCTGAAACGTGTTTGGTGTTAGCGATGGATAGCCTCGCGGTTAAGCGCGGGCAGTGCGGTTTTTCTTCATTGATTTCTGACTTTCTAAGCTGTTCTGAAAGGCTTTGAGTAAATCAACGGCAGAGAGCATACCGACCAAATCACCGGCTTTATTGAGCACAGGCGCGGCGCCGACATGGTGGTCAAGAATAGTGCCAATGGCTTTGGTGAGGGTATCGTAGGTTCTGACATGGATGATGTCTTTGCACATCACGTCTTGAATATGGAGATCATCAGTTAAATGGTAGTCGTGGCCAATATCGGGGGACTCATCGACCCAGCCTGGGCGGCGCAGTTCTCGGTCACTGACGATCCCAACCAATTCGCCCTTGGGATCGACGACAGGCAAATGGCGAATAGCTTCATCTTTCATTAAGAAAAACGCTTCTCTGATCCCGGCATTCGGCTCAATGGTGATGACTTTCTGCGTCATGTATTCAGACACTTTTGTTGGCATTGCATATTCCCTTTGTCAGAGTGAATGGACGTTGCCTGATTTACCCTAGCGAATTTTACGCCACGGTTTTGCGACCTATCCCAGAGTTTTCCTGATCGCTTGTGGGGCTTTTTGTTCGTTATGTTGCACTAATGGTTGTTAATTGGGGGTGAAAAGTGGTGATTTTCGTATTCAGCGCCCTGTGCTTTCTGGTACTGTGTAGGATGATAAAACTATAAATATCGTTGAACACCAATAAGATAACGAAGGAGTCCATGTGGATTCAGTAACACAAATTGCGCTTGGGGCGGCAGTGGCCGGTGTGGTTGCCGGTCGCCAGTGTTCGCCCAAAGTATTATTAGCCGGTGCGGCATTAGGGACGATACCGGATCTCGATGTATTGATCAGTTACGGCGATCCGATCTCCGACATGGTTAAGCACCGCGGATTCAGCCATTCGCTGTTTGTGCTGTTGCCGTTTTCATGGTTACTGGCGATGCTGTGGCAACGTGTTCGACCGACCCGTTTCTCTTTTGCGCGTTTGTGGTTGTTGGTGGCAGCGAGTTTGATCACCCACCCATTGTTGGATGCCTTTACCACTTACGGTACGCAGTTGTTGTGGCCGATCACCACGCCGTATGCGGTCTCCAGTATGTTTATTATTGATCCGTTCTATACCATCCCGCTGGTGATCACGTTATTGGCCAGTCTGTTGTGGCGGGAAAAAATGGCTAAATTGTGTGGGATAGGGTTAGTGATTTCATCGCTGTATTTAGGCTGGTCGTGGTTGGCATTGAATATGGTGGAAAATAGGGTTGAGGCTCAGCTCGCTGGCACGCCATTGGCGGATAAGCCCCGCTTCTTTGCCCCTACGCCGCTCAATACGGTGCTGTGGCGAGTGGTGATTAACGATGAGGAGTCGTATTGGGAAGGGTTAACCTCCTTACTCGATAATGAGAAAAAGGTGGTGTTCATACGTAAAGATCGCGGTCAGAAGCCGCCGCAGTTGGCCTCATCACATTTGAACGATCTTGAAGCGTTTTCCGGTGGTTTTGTGAAATATGAACAGCGCGATGATCAACTGGTCGTGACCGATTTGCGTTTGGGATTGGTAGATTATATGCCATTTCAATTTGCTTTGGCCCGTTGGCAAGGGGAGGCATGGCAGCTTATTGCGCCGGTGCAATTAGACAGCCCTGCGGTAAAACCCAAGCACTTGCCTGCGCTGTGGTTAAGGTTGCTGGGGAATCAGGATATTGATGCCAACCTTTGTCATGCCTCAGAGTGTGCGTAACGAGTCTGAAAGAAGAGTGAGGAAAATACGCGACACGATCATAGAGACAATTTTTTGGCAAACTGTGATTGCTTTTCATTCGATTTGTTTATGCAATCATAGTGTTATTCTTTCGTGGTATAAAATTATGCACAAAAGTCACAAAAGTTGTATGATTAGCCGTAAGTCCTTTAAGTGTCAGTAACAGAGGTGAGCGATGAAAAAGCTTGATTTGGATACGCTTAGGGCAAGGATGCATGAAAAAGCGGTGAACAAAGCCGTTGCTTATTACAAGAAAAAACATCAAAAAGCACGTTTAACCAAGCTTGAGTCTTGAGTTAATCATCTTGTTATAAGTTGTACTCTGTATAGAGTCGCAAACACAAAGTAAAAGGAGCGTGAATCACGCTCCTTTTTTCATTTCTGACGCATTAGCCTTGGCGGTTCTAACCAATCCTCTTGAACCCATTATCTTATATCAATCATCAGATTGACGTTTGGTTGGGTCAGACACTTCCTCATACGGCCAGTAATGGTGGCCGAGGCGGATCAGTAATGTCGCCGCCGCCAGAATAAACGCTGCTGTTGCCAGCCACACGACATAGATACCGTCCAACTCTTTCATCCCGAGCGTGATGTAACGGGCTATCGCCATGATGGCAATATAGATTGGATAGCGAACCGGAATTTTACCGTTGGTCACAAACTGCTGAACCATGGCCAGCACTTCCAAATAGATAAACATCAACAGTATATCGGTCAGCAAAATTTGTCGGTTGACATAAACATGGACAAATTCATTGAGCATGGCGGTGACGGTCGCCAAGGTGATCGCAACAAGCAAAATCGCTTCAAGCACGTGAAATAGCTTCAGAAAGGGACGACTAAAGCTTTTTGGTAAATGAGAAGGCATGACAAATCCTTATAAGAATTATTTTGCCTTAGTATATGAGATGAAAGGGGTGGGCGATAACGGAACTTGCCGAAAAACGTATGGGTGATGAAAAAACGGTCAGCGCGGGAGATGTACTGGTGATGGATGTATAGATGATAGGCGTACAATGGGGAAATACCCACTGCACGCCGATTGCACGTCCAATGCATACCAGTCGCACATTAGCGTGACGCCATGAACAGGAGTCATCCTCGGGGAAGAGTGATTACCAGTCGACACCTTTGCGGGCTTTTACGCCGCTTTCAAACGCATGTTTCACATTGCGCACTTCCGAAACGGTATCTGCCAGTTCAATTAAGGTGCGGTGTGCAGCACGTCCCGTCACGATTACCGACTGTGAGGCGGGACGTTGCGTGATGGCCTCAACCACTTCGTCTAATTCCACGTACCCATAGGTCACCATGTAGGTCAGCTCATCCAGCAGCACCACATCGTAGCGGGCATCGGCTAGCATTTGTTTGCATTCTGCCCACGTTTCCTGCGCGGCTTGGGTATCGGCGTCTTTGTTCTGGGTGTCCCAGGTGAAGCCCGTCGCCATCACAGCAAACTTCACCCCATGCTGTTCCAGTAAAGCGCGTTCGCCACAATCCCAGGTGCCTTTAATAAATTGCCCCACACCACACGTCTGCCCGTGGCCGACCGCGCGCGCGACAGTGCCAAATCCGGAGGTGGATTTACCTTTACCGTTACCGGTAATGATCAGAAAGAGGCCTTTTTCTTCTTGTGCGGCATCCACACGGGCATCGATCTCCGCTTTGACTTTTTGCTGACGGGCTTTGTATCGTGCGTTCTTATCTACATTGCCCGTTTGGCCATTCTCGTCAGATGCGTCAGGGTGCGAGGAAGTCGTCATCGTCATTATTATCCTTATCCTATTGAAGAAGAGGCCGGTTAGCCCGCCACCATGGCAAGTAACACAAGGTAGCCACTGATTTCAGCCAACTGCTGGGCGGCGCCCAAACAATCACCGGTGTACCCGCCCAGCTGGCGTTGGAACCATTGACCGCATAAGGTACGCACGAATAGCAGTACAAGGGTCAGGGCAACGGCCAGAGAAAGCGGTAAAAACAGTAATATAATCAAACTGGTGAAAATTAAAACCCACAAATCTTGCGGACTTTGCTGATTGGCGAGCGGTTTCACTTTACTTTGTGTATCCAGCTGCACGTAGGGATAGCTGAAAATTAAACTGGCAGATATCGCCCGGCTCAAGCCATGCAGGCTGATCAACGCAATAACGACATACAGGGCGGAGACATCAGCCAGTGCGGTCAGGGTGGCCCATTTCAGTGCGAGTGCGCAGAATAAGGCGGCTGCGCCATAGGTGCCCAAGCGGGAGTCTTTCATGATGTTGAGTTTTTGTTCGGGCTCCCAGCCGCCCCCAAACCCATCAAACACATCGGCAAGGCCATCTTCATGGAAAGCCCCTGTGATCAATAAACTGGCGATCATGGCGATCAATACCGCAATGGCACTCGGAAACAGGTAATGGGCCAGCCAAAAGGTGCCTGCACTGATCAGCCCGACGATGATCCCGACAGCGGCAAAATACCGGTTAGCTTGATTGAGTCGCTCGGTGGAATAGGGCGTATCGGCAGGAATAGGAATACGGGTAAAAAAAGCGAGTGCGATCAGAAAAATGTGCCATTGCTGCTTCATGATGAACGGTCGTCTGTGTTGAGAAAATGAGCGATAAAAGAGACAGATACGTTACTGTAAACCAGTAGGAGATACCAGTGAAAGGTGATCTCACAGTGTGAATACCTGTTCTTTTCCGACTTATCGGTCGCCGGTTTTAAACAGTCTATCATTCTGTATAATGGCAAGGTATTGAGTAAATAATAGCCAAGCAAAAAAGGGGAGAACGCATGCGCCGTAGCATTAAAAAGTGGGGAATGATCGTGGTGATGGTAGCGGGAGTGGCTAGTACCATCGGGTGTACCAGTCGTTTACCCACGTCGGAAGAACAAGCGGCGGTGACCCTTAAAACGAATCAACCCTTAACGGAAGTACGCTATATTGAGGAGACAACGGGCCTGCAATGGGTGTCTCCGTCACTGGATGTGACCCGTTATACCGCGTTGATTGTCGAGCCTGTAGCCCTGCACCCACTGGCGCAAAATGTAGATCAAATACCGACATCGGTACTCGAAAAAGTGTCACAACGGTTGACGCAGCGCGTGAGCCAGCAATTATCGGTGGGCACGCCGATTGTTGAGGTGGCCAACCCTCATACCGCGACCCTGAAAATCGATATCACCCGTGCCAGCACCGAGATGGAAGAGTTGCAAATTACCGAAGTTTTGCCCTATGGGGCGCTGATCGGCGGGGCGAAAGCCTTGCTGGGCACCCGTGATAGGAATGTGCGCATCTTGGTTGAGTCACAACTGCTGGACAGCGTTTCCGGTGAGGTACTGGCAGAACGTGTCAGTGTGTTGTTGGCCGAAGACATTTTGGAAAATGACGCTGAAACCTTGCGTTATGAACAGATCAAAGCCGCCGTCGATAAATTCACTCAAGACATTGTCGATTTCATTCGCATTACAGCCTATGAAGCGAAGCAAAATAGCTGATGGCCGAGCAGCACTGCTGGGGTGCCTTGTTGCCACAGGGGGCACATTCTGATCACCAAGGGATCACTTGGCCGTCGTAGCTGAAAAACTGACCGGAATCTTTTGGCCCTGTGGTGTGGATCAACTGTGCTAAACCGTGGGCAACGAACTCCGGCGAGAACAGCTTGCCTGTCGGCACGTTTCTCTGAAAAGGCTGAGACAGTGCGGTATCGGTGGTACCTGGATGGAACGCAAACACACAGCAGCGTGGCAGTTTGTAGTGCCATTCAATACTGATGGTTTTCAGGGCCATATTGAGCGCAGCTTTCGCGCACCGATAGCTGATCCAGCCTCCCGCGCGGTTATCTTCAATGCTGCCGACACGGGCTGACAACGCAATGAAATGGCTGCGCGGGCTGGCTTTTAAGTGGGGGGCGAAGTGTTTCGCCAAGAGTACGGTAGGTAACACATTGGTACTCAGATTCGTCATAAAAAAATCACCGTCGACATGCGCAATCGACTTTTCTGGACCCTGATCCGGTTGGTGGAGCAGTCCTGCTGCATTAATGAGTAAGGTCAGCGGCGGTATGACTTGCGCAAGGTGTGTGATATCGCCTTCCTGCGTGATATCGGCTTGCAACCAGACGACACCGGATGTGTTGCCTGTGTGGGGGATGTTAATCGGAGAGGTGGTGTGATACGTTGCATATATATTGGCGTCAGGATAGGCATGGCTAAAGTGTGCGATGAGTGCCTGGCCGATGCCGCCTGAGCCTCCAATGATCAGAATGTTCACTGTGTGATGTCCCTCATGTCCGTTTGTCTGCTGTATGGATTCATACGATAACATCGACGTAAAAGTGCAGTGTTACGGATCATTAACACTGCGCCGGTGAAAAATCGGCGCACACCGATAAGGAGAAGGCATGGAAACGGTCGTTATTACTGGTGCATCACGAGGGATAGGGCTGGCCTTGATCCAGCAATTTTTGGCGTTAGGGTATCGGGTGATAGCCTCGTATCGTGGTACGCCTTCTGCGGCTCAATTAGCGTTGGCGGCGGCGAAACCATTGACGCTGTTGGCTCTCGACGTGACAGACAGCGCTGCTGTGGCCACCTTTGCTGACGGCGTGACGCACGCACTGGCCGGTCGCCCCCTTGATATTCTCATTAACAATGCTGGCGTGATTGGTCCGGATGATCAAGCGTTTGACACCCTGGACCCACAGGCGTGGCAGCAGACCTTCGCGGTGAATACCATTGCCCCTTTGCTCGTCAGCCGTGCCTTGCTTCCTTTGATGGATACCGCCCCTCGTCCGCGTTTAGTGAGTATTTCTAGTCAGATGTCTTCGCTGGTTGGTACAGGCTTGGGTATGTATGCTTACCGCAGTTCCAAAACGGCGTTGAATAAAGTAATGCAAGTGTTGTCGATGGAACAAAAAGCGCGTGGCATTATTGTGTGTCCGATTGATCCGGGTTGGGTGAAAACCGACATGGGCGGTGATGAAGCCGATATTTCAGTGGATGTGTGCGCAGCAGGGATTATCGACGTGGTACAAAGGCTGACGATAGCCAATACTGGGCAGTTTTTGACATGGGAAGGCGAAGAACGGGCTTGGTAGCACGGTTGTCTATTAATGCATACGGCAAATGACGACGATGGGCATAGCAAAGGGAGAAAGCGGCATTATGGTGGAAAAGAAAGTGCTGGTGGTGTGTATGGGCAACATTTGCCGTTCACCGACGGCAGAAGTGGTATTACGCACAAAAGCCAAAGAGCAAAATATTCCGGTTATCGTCGACTCGGCGGGGACACAAGGGTATCACCGTGGTGAGCGGCCCGATCCGCGCTCACAAGCGGCGGGTGAAGCGAGAGGTTACCGCTTTAAGGGAGTGAAGGCGAGAAAGGTAACAGATGACGATTTTAGTCAGTTTGACCTGATTTTAGCCGCTGATCGCGACAACTTACGTGTTTTAACCGCTCTGTGTCCGGCTGAATACCAACACAAACTGGGGTTGTTTTTGCAGTATGGTGAAAGCCTGATAGAAGAAATTCCCGATCCGTATTATGGCGGTCAACGTGGCTTTGATCATGTACTTGATTTGGTAGAACAAGCCGCCGATGGTCTGTTGATGCACCTTTCACGTTAGTACGAGAACTCATTGCTATCCTGATTGTGCCATGGCTTGAAAGCGCTGAGCAATCATGACTAAAGACACAAACAAAAACGCCCACTGCATAGTGGGCGTTTTGCATTGTGACGGTATCAGATAGCGAGGGTATTAACCACCCAAGGTATCAGTTGCCACTTTGTAGGTTGGGTCTTCAATCATATTCACTTCAACCAGATTACCGGCTTTTTTCAGTAGTGAACGACACTCTGGGCTGAGGTGGCGAATATGCAAGGTTTTCCCTTGATTTGCGTAACGCTCAGCAATGGTATCAATCGCTTCTACTGCAGAGTGGTCCGCAACGCGTGACTGAGCAAAATCAATGATCACATCTGCAGGATCATTCTTCGCGTCAAACAGCTCAAGGAAGTGTGACACAGAACCAAAGAACAAGGGACCATTCACTTTGTAGACTTTAGAGCCTTTCTCATCTTGGTAGCTTGAGGCGTAAATATGCTTTGCGTGGTTCCATGCAAACACCAAGGCAGAGTAAATCACACCGACAATCACTGCCAGAGCAAGGTCAAACGCAACGGTCACTGCGGTAACCAGGATGATGGCAAAGAAGTCATGCTTTGGTACTTTACGTGCCATTTTGAAGCTGGCCCACTCGAAGGTGCCTATGACGACCATGAACATGACACCGACAAGTGCTGCCAGTGGGATCATCTCAATCAGGGCTGAACCAAAGAGAATAAACAGTAATAGGCCGACCGCACCGGTAATGCCCGACAGGCGACCGCGGCCACCGGAATTAATGTTGATCATGGACTGGCCGATCATGGCACAACCACCCATTGCACCAAACACTGAACAGGTGACGTTCGCAAGGCCTTGGCCCATACATTCGCGGTTACCTTGACCACGGGTGCCGGTCATTTCGTCAATCACGGTCAACGTAAGCAGTGATTCAATCAAGCCTACAGCAGCAAGGATCACGGAATACGGCAGAATGATTTTTAAGGTTTCGAGGTTGAAACCTACGTCTGGTAGCGCAAAGGTAGGCAGAGAGCCAGCTAAAGTAGCGTTAACATCGCCACTCATCGTACGAACAAAATCGATGACCGTGCGTGTGTCGAGACCCAGGCCGTGTACCAATGCGGTGACAGTAATGATGGCAACCAATGAAGAAGGCACCGCTTTGGTGAGTTTTGGCAAAAAATGGATGATGAACATGGTCAACGCCACTAACCCAAGCATGATGTAAAGCTGCGGACCTTGCATCCATTCCAGTGCACCGTTAGCACCGGCAACCTTGAATTGGCCAAGCTGTGCCAAAAAGATCACGATGGCCAAGCCATTCACGAAACCGATCATCACCGGGTGCGGCACCATGCGGATAAATTTACCCAGCTTAAAGACGCCCGCTAAAATTTGCAGTACCCCTGCAAGCATGACGGCGGCAAACAGGTATTCAATACCATGTTCAGCAACAAGGCTGACCATAACGACAGCCATAGCACCGGTTGCACCGGAGATCATGCCTGGTCGGCCACCCAATACTGCAGTGACGAAACCGACGATGAACGCCGCGTACAAGCCCACCATTGGGTCAACACCAGCAACGAACGCAAACGCGACCGCTTCAGGGATAAGGGCAAGAGCTACAGTGAGCCCCGAAAGGACGTCATTTTTGACGGATTGGCGCGAAAATTGGGGGAATTCAAACATGGGGTTCCGCTTAGTTCCAGTAGTGTAGGTTGAGGGCTCGTACAAAACGGGGGATCGTACAGAAATATGTGATTTGGTTCAACTTTTGCTCGGTGTTTTTTTTACTTTTCGTTAACGAGTGTAAGAAAGTTTGAGCTTAATTACATAAAAGTTGAAAAAGTAACACAGTTTCAAGTGGGGTAAAAAGTGGGTGAGTGTGAGAGATTGAGAGAGGGGAAAGCGGCAGGATGGGGAGCGGGTAAGTAACACCCATTACAGTAAGTGATTGGCCATAAAATAGCAGAAACAAAAAAGCCATGCTTTCGCATGGCTTTTTGATTAACAAGGCAACACCTTACATCACAGGTTTGCTCATTGGTGCTGTTGCTGTGCTGGTCGCTGTTTGGCTACCGGCCTGACGTGCACTCAAACGAGATTCACGCAGTGGGGCAATGGCTACAACAACGGCATCAGCAGGGCTCGTAGGAGCGGGTGCTTTTGCCATCGGTGCGACAGCATGGAAGCCACGTGGTGACGTTGCTGTCACTTGCTTAGCATTTACAGCTGCAACAACCGCAGTAGCAACGGGTGCTACAACAGGTGCCGCGACAACAACCGCTTCTTCTGCAGGTTGTGCTTCTGTTGTGGTTTCTTCTACCACAGCTTGCTCAGTCACGTTTTGAACAACAGGTTCTGCCACTGCTTCAACAGCAGGTTCAGCAACGATAGCGTCAACCGGTGCAGCAGGCTCAGTAACAACCGCTGCTTCTTCCACTGCGTTGTCAACGATGATCACGTCTTCTGCGCTTACTTCGTCTTCAACCTCGGCGGTTTCCACGGTAGTCGCTTCAGCGTGCTGTTGTGAGAACACTTTACCCATCGCCACTTCTGGCATCGCAACACCGCTTAGCTGTGCAGCAGGGGCAACAACAGGAGCTTCAACTTCAACAGCTGGCGCTTCAAGTGCTTCAACAGAGGGCTTCGCAGCACGCGGCCAAACTTTGCCCATGGCCATTTCTGGCGAGGCAACACCGGTTTGTGGGCGCGTTGCTTTTGGCTTCTCAACGATAGTGACCGCATTTTCGATGTCGTTTAGTACATCGTTTTGGTTATCTAACGCGTGTCCGTCAGTTACCGCGTGATCCATCTCGTCATTTTCACGTGTATCACGGATGCGGCGACGGCGCTGACCACTTGCGCGCAGGTGACGTGGTGAACGACGGTTACGACGCTGACCATTTTCCTGCTCGTTGCCTTTCTCTGCTTTCAGCTCGTTAGTTTCGCCTTGCTCAGTTGCTTTCGCTTCTTTCGCCATGGCGGTGCCCATCATCTGTAGTTCAGTGTTTTGCTCTGACTCAGCTTCAGGCTCTACGATTGTAGCTACAGGTGCTTGCTCAAGAGAGTCTGTGATACGAATCGCTTTGCGCAGTTCACGACGCTGACGGCGTTGTTTCACTTTCGCCACTTTCTCTTGTTCTTGTTCTTGTACCGGTAGTGCTTCTACAACAGGCATTTCAACTTTCGCTGATTGCTGCTCTTCTGTTGCTTGACGACGTTGCTTCTGCACTTGTGCATCATCACGACGTGGTTGACGTGGCTTTTGCTCTTTCTCTTTACGAGGTTGAGCAGCCTTGTCAGCTTGAACTTCAGGCTTGTCTTTTGCTTTTTCATTGCGACGACGAGACTGACGTTGTTCACGTTGCTCTGCGACTTGCTGTTGCTTGTTGTCAGACTCTTGGCGATCTTGACGCTCTTGGCGTTCAGGACGGCCACGACGTGTGTCTTTGTTACCGCGACGGTTGTCTTGCTGACGATCACCACGGCGACCTTCTTGACGGCCTTCTTGGCGTTCGCCACGACGGCTGTCTTGATTGCGGCGCGTGTCTTTACGATCGCGACGGTTATTGCGGTTTGCGTTGTCTTTCTTTTCTTCTTTTTGCGGTTCGTTGTTAGAACCGGCAAAGAAGCTAGTAATCGCAGCAATGATTCGGCTAAAGAAACCAGGCTTCGCTTCAGCGGCTTTTGCTGCTGGTTGTGGCTTCGGCGCGGGTGCGCTTGCTGCTGCTGGCTGTTGTGCTGGCGGCGCGGTGAAGCCTTGAAGTACGGGCTCTTCACGTTTCTTCGCGACACGCTCTTGCGGTGCAGAATCTGACGCTTCTGCATCACGCAGGGCTTCGATAGTGCGAGGCAAGTTGTAAGACAGTGCATCGTGCTCATCACCTGAACGGACACGGATCACTTCAAAGTGAGGCGTTTCCATATCGGCGTTCGGTACGATGATCACGCGAACATCGTGTGATTTTTCAATGTACTGAACAGAACGACGTTTTTCGTTCAACAAGTAAGAGGCAATAGCCACAGGCACAATAGCCAATACTTGTGATGTGTTGTCTTTAAGCGCTTCTTCTTCGATCAGACGAAGGATAGAAAGCGACAAAGATTCACTGTCACGAATCACACCCGTACCGGTACAACGAGGACACACGTGGTGGCTTGCTTCCGCCAAAGACGGGCTCAAACGCTGACGTGACATTTCCAATAGACCAAAGCGAGAAATACGGCCGATCTGTACGCGGGCGCGGTCCATACGAACGGCTTCACGTAGACGGTTTTCAACTTCACGCTGGTGGCGTACAGGGGTCATATCGATAAAGTCGATAACCACCAAGCCGCCCAAGTCACGTAGACGCAATTGACGTGCAATTTCATCTGCCGCTTCAAGGTTAGTTTGCAGTGCGGTTTCTTCGATATCGCCACCCTTTGTTGCACGGGCAGAGTTAATATCGATTGACGTTAGTGCTTCGGTTGGGTCAATAACGATTGAGCCACCAGAAGGCAAACGAACTTCACGCTGGAAGGCGGATTCAATTTGGTTTTCGATCTGGTAGTGGTTGAACAACGGTGTGTCGCTGTTTTCATACAGTTTTACGCGGCTGAGGAAATCAGGGCGAACTTGCTGGATATGATCACGTGCACGGTCAAAGATTTTCTTGCTATCGATAACGATTTCGCCGATATCACGACGTAGATAGTCACGGATGGCACGAGCAATAACGTTACTTTCTTGGTGAATTAAGAACGGAGCAGACGCAGAATCAGCAGCACCTTTTACACGTTCCCAATGGTTCAATAGGTAGTTAAGATCGTATTCTAAATCTTCGCCAGACTTGCCAACACCTGCCGTACGAACGATAAGGCCCATACCTTGTGGCAGTTCAAGTGTGCTTAGTGCTGCTTTAAGTTGTGTGCGTTCTTCACCTTCGATGCGACGAGAAATACCGCCAGCACGAGGGTTATTTGGCATCAGAACTAAGTAGCTACCAGCAAGAGAAATGAAAGTCGTCAGGGCTGCGCCTTTGTTGCCTCGCTCTTCTTTGTCGACCTGTACAATGACTTCCTGACCTTCTTTTAGGACTTCCTTGATATTAGGACGACCTTGGTAAGAATAATCATTCGGGAAATAATCGCGGGCGATTTCTTTAAGAGGAAGGAAACCGTGACGTTCAGCACCATAGTCAACGAACGCTGCTTCCAGACTTGGTTCGATACGGGTGATGCGACCTTTGTAGATATTTGATTTTTTAGATTCGTGGCCAGGGCTTTCGATATCTAGATCGAAGAGCTTCTGCCCATCAACTAATGCGACGCGCAACTCTTCCTTTTGAGTTGCGTTAATCAACATTCTTTTCATTATATTGTACTCGTTTTTTTTCATGTGCTAGTGCACTAAGGGACGAGTTTGTTATTGATGGTGCCGGACCCCAAGTCTGATCTGTCAATGCAACCTCACGGCTGGAATTCAGGGGTGCTTATGGCAACACGTATTACCCAACTGTACCAAGATGATTAGATCTGAAACTGTACAGCTGGTTCACCGATTATCGCGGCGGTATCTGTCACACCAATAAAAAATGTCACTAAAATGCACTAAAAAAACACTCCGAAGAATTTAACGTCTTACGCCACATGCTGCGTTATTCGTCAGAGCGGTATATTAAGTAGTCAAATGGGTGTTATTCTGTTCACCCTGATAGCAAAGTAGGCGTTTTTTCCTACCTTTGCATGCCAATCATAGCAGGGTGACTTTTTTGCGGCAATCTGCTTTGCATGCATGTTAGAATGAAACCCATGAAAGATGATAAACCAAAAGTGCAATTCATCGAAATTAATGATGACGTTGCAGGCCAGCGAATTGATAACTTTCTTCGCAATAGGCTAAAAAATGTACCAAAAAGCCTCGTTTACCGTATTTTGCGTAAAGGCGAAGTACGTGTAAATAAGAAACGAATTAAACCAGAATACAAATTACAGGACGGTGATCTTGTTCGGGTTCCTCCGGTAACAGTACCGGAAAAAGAAGAACAGGCACCGATCAGTACCAAGCTTGATAAAGTCGCGGCATTAGAGTCTTGCATTATTTATGAAGACGATCACATGCTGATTCTGAACAAGCCCTCGGGCACAGCGGTACATGGTGGCAGTGGGTTGAAATTTGGCGCGATTGAAGCGTTGCGAGCATTACGTCCTGATGCCCGCTTCCTTGAGTTGGTGCACCGCATTGACCGTGATACCTCTGGCATTCTATTGATCGCGAAGAAGCGTTCAGCCTTGCGTAAACTGCAAGAGCAGTTCCGTAACAAAACCGTGCAAAAATATTATTTTGCATTGGTCATGGGCGAGTGGAAAGCGAGCTGTAAGCAAGTGACAGCGCCGTTGTTGAAAAACGAAGTGAACAGCATTGTGCGTGTGAACCCGAACGGTAAAGCGTCGGATACACGTTTCAAGGTGCTTGAGCGTTTAGACCAAGCGACGTTGATTCAAGCGAGCCCGGTGACCGGTCGTACGCACCAGATCCGTGTCCATTGCCAGTACGTTGGCCACCCCATCGCTTGGGATGACCGCTACGGCGATCCACGTTTTGATGCCTTTACCAAGAAAGTCGGTCTTGATCGTCTTTTCTTGCATGCGGCGAACATTAAGTTCACCCACCCAGGCACAGACGAAGCGATGGATATTAGCGCGCCAATGGAGTCAAAACTGCAAAATGCAGTGACGAAACTGCGCAAGGGCTAAGGTGTTCATGTTGGCCTGACATTTTTTTCATGTCGATGATATTTGCCATGTAATAACAGTTATGCACGTAAAAACACGCCTTTAATTAGCATTAACGATGAAAACGGCAGGAACGCGAGGGTGTATGAGTCACCTTAGTGTTCCTGCCGTTTTTGTATGCGTAAAAAACAGTGGCTTTTATTTTTCTTTAATTTGTTACAAAACGTGACAGCCCTGCTTTTCGATCATTTCCCGCAGTGCAATGAGTGGCAGGCCGATTAAGGTATTTGGATCGCGGCCTTCAAGCCGGTCAAAGAGCGCGATACCCAATCCTTCACACATAAAGCTGCCGGCGCAACCCAGTGGTTGCTCACGCTCTACATAGTTGCGGATGGCGTCTGGTGTCAGTGTACGAAAGTGAACGTGGAACGGTTCGCATATCACCTCGGCGGTATCCGTTTTGGCGTTATACAGGCATAAACCGGTATAAAAGGTCACGACTTGACCACTCGCTGCCTCTAATTGGCGGCAGGCATTGTCGACTGTATGGGGTTTTCCGACAATATTGCCGTTAATCACACAGACTTGATCGGATCCAATAATCAGATGCTCGGGATATGCGCTGGCGCAGGCGCGCGCTTTGCTTTCCGCCAAACGCATGACCAGGTGTTCGGCTTGCTCGCCGGGTAACGGGGTTTCATCGGTATCCGGTTTTGCGGTAGAAAAAGGCAGTTGCAGTTTTTCGAGTAGCGATTGGCGAAAAGGGGAGGTGGATGCCAGGAGAAGCGATTGAGTCATGAAATATACCGGGTTGAACAAGGTTATGGTAGTCTACGCGCCCGATGAGAAGATCGCTACGTTATAATGAGTAGAGTGGTTGCGTATGAATTGCGACATTCTGCGCCTGTGCGGCGAGGTTTTCATCATCTTTTGTGTGTTATTTGAGCATTGTTTTATAACGTTCGATTCTGTTACGAGACAGGCAGATAACAGACAAAAAGGTGGAAGTGGCCGAGTTGCGCGCGTTGTCGCCAACACGGTGTTTGTGAATTGATTGAATGGTATTAATTCACGCACATTTCCTTTGACTCAAACAGATTAGAAGGCTAATATTCGCGCCCTATGCAAAAGGTAAAATTGCCGCGTACGGTTGATCCGGTTCGCGCAGCTCAAAAAAGACTCGATTACGATGGCATCATCAAGGCCGAACTTTTAGAGCGCTTAGCCGAATCAACGCAGAGCGTAACACGTGATGCAAACGTCACTTTATCATTTGACTTTGACCAACGTCACCTCGCATTTATGCGTGGACACGCTGATGTCGAAGTGACTATGACCTGTCAGCGATGCCGGGAAGATTATCAGCACGAATACCGTGTTGATTTTTGTTATAGTCCTCTCCTCAAACCTGAGGAAGCGGATGATTTCCCGGAAGCTTATGAGCCGGCTGAAGTCGATGAAAACGGTGAGATTAATCTGATTCAACTCGTCGAAGACGAATTGATTTTGGAGCTACCTCAAGTCGCTATGCATGATGAAACTGACTGTAAAGCCAGCGGAAACATGACTTTTGGTGAGATCCCCGTTGCTGATGAGCGTCCGAACCCGTTTGCTGTATTGAAAAATCTAAAGTAAGTAATTTTAACAGGAGTAGGGTTAATGGCCGTACAAAAGAGCAAAAAATCACGTTCAGCACGTGGTATGCGTCGTTCACACGATGCACTAACAACTGCAGCTGTATCTGTAGATGCTACAAGTGGTGAAACTCACCTACGTCACAACGTGACAGCTGACGGTTTCTACCGTGGCCGCAAGGTTATCAACAAGTAAGGTTGAGCCTTGATTGGTCTAACCGTTGCACTTGATGCAATGGGCGGGGATTTCGGTCCCCAAGTAACAGTGCCTGCCTCCGTGCAGGCACTGTTGCAATTCCCTGAGCTCAAAATCATATATTTCGGTGATCAAAGTGCGATCACTGCTCAATTATCTCTCCTGAATCAATCGCATCACTCCCGTATCCGCATTGTCCATTGCGATCATGTTATTGCAAACGATACCCGTCCTTCTCAGGCGTTACGTCGTAGTCAAGGATCCTCAATGCGTGCCGCTATCGAAGCCGTTGCCCAAGGCCAAGCTGATGCTTGTGTCAGTGCGGGGAACACTGGCGCGTTAATGGCATTATCCCGCTATATTATTAAGCAATTGCCTGGTGTCGATAGGCCTGCGCTTGTCTCGGCTGTGCCTACGCAAACCAATAAAAAAACCTGGTTGCTTGATCTTGGCGCGAACGTGT
The DNA here is from genome assembly GCF_050337005.1 of Photobacterium japonica. Classification (NCBI taxonomy): domain Bacteria; kingdom Pseudomonadati; phylum Pseudomonadota; class Gammaproteobacteria; order Vibrionales; family Vibrionaceae; genus Photobacterium; species Photobacterium japonica. The sequence continues at coordinate 59,517 of NZ_JAKJSN010000013.1, forward strand.
CGTGCGATGCAGATACCTTATTTCAATTTGCCGTGATGGGCTCTGTCTTGGCGGAACAAGCCGGTGGCACGCCACCTCGTGTGGCCTTGCTGAACATTGGTGAAGAAGAAATTAAAGGTAATGATCTGGTTAAGCGCTGCGCAGAAATGCTGACGGCCTCACCAGACATCCACTACATCGGCTACCTGGAAGGGGATCAGCTATACAGTGGTAAAGCGGATGTGATTGTGTGTGATGGTTTTGTCGGGAATGTCAGCCTGAAGACCAGTGAAGGGGTGGCCAATTTATTCATCGGGAACATCAAGAAAGCGATTTCTGAGAACCCATTGAAACGATTGATTGCTAAATGGCTGTTTCGTGACCTATTCGATAGCCTAAAGCAGCTGAACCCCGACCAGTATAATGGCGCGAGTCTGTTAGGATTGCGCGGTATTGTGGTGAAAAGCCATGGAAGTGCTGATACAACTGCCTTTGCCAATGCGATTGGTGAGGCGGTACACGAGGTCAAACGGCAGATACCGACCAAAATCAGTGACCGTTTGGAAGAAGTCTTACTCGAGAGGCATTATTAGTCTTCATGTATAGCAAAATTTTAGGTACCGGCAGCTACCTGCCGGAACAAGTCCGTTCTAATGCCGACTTAGAACAAATGGTTGAAACCAATGACGAGTGGATTGTCGCTCGTACCGGTATTCGTGAGCGCCGTATTGCTTCTGCCGATGAAACGGTAGCCGTAATGGGCTATCAAGCCGCGTTAAACGCCATCGATATGGCGGGCATTCAGAAAGAAGACATTGATCTGATCATCGTCGCGACCACCAGTGCAAGCCACGGCTTCCCGTCGGCGGCCTGTCAGGTACAAGGCATGCTGGATATTAAAGGTTGCCCGGCATTTGATTTGGCGGCGGCGTGTTCAGGTTTTGTTTACGCATTAAGTGTGGCAGATCAGCACATTAAAACCGGTATGGCGAAAAATGTGTTGGTGATTGGTGCTGATGCATTATCGCATAAATGTGATCCTGAAGATCGCTCTACGATCATTCTGTTCGGCGATGCCGCCGGTGCTGTGGTGATTGGTGCCAGCGAAGAGCCGGGTATCATTTCAACGCATTTGCATGCTGATGGCCATTTCGGTGGTTTGCTGAGCTTGGCTGTGCCAGAGCACGGTAAAGCGTTCGAGGCTGACAAGTGGCTGTACATGGCCGGTAATGAAGTATTCAAAGTGGCAGTGACACAGCTGTCTAACTTGGTGAAAGACACGTTAAGTGCCAATAACATGGACAAGTCAGAACTTGACTGGCTGGTTCCGCACCAAGCGAATATGCGCATTATTAAAGCCACGGCGAAAAAATTGTCGATGTCGATGGACCAAGTTGTCGTGACGTTAGATCGCCACGGTAATACGTCTGCAGCAACTGTTCCAACTGCATTGGATGAAGCTGTTCGTGATGGCCGTATTCAACGCGGTCAAACGTTGCTGCTAGAAGCATTTGGTGGAGGCTTCACGTGGGGCTCTGCACTCGTTAAGTTCTAATGCTGCGTTAATCATCGTATTTAATTGAATTTACTATGGCCTGACCCGGTTACGTTGTGCGTCATTGTGTGAACACACAGTGACCACAGCGTAAGGGCAGTGCCTTTATGACACTGCGTAACATGCGTAGTCACAATTATAAGGATTCTCGAATGTCTAAGTTCGCGATTGTATTCCCAGGTCAGGGTTCTCAAACTGTTGGTATGTTGGCGCAATTGGCTGAGCAGTTTGATGTGGTTAAGCAAACGTTCGCTGAAGCGTCTGATGCGCTAGGTTACGATCTATGGGCGTTGGTACAAAACGGCCCGGTTGAAGATCTTAACCAGACACACCGTACACAGCCTGCGCTATTGACATCTTCTGTGGCTATTTGGCGTGTATGGCAAGAGCAGGGTGGCGCACAGCCAACGTTGCTCGCGGGCCACAGCTTGGGTGAATACTCTGCATTGGTGTGTGCCGGTGTGATTGACTTTAAAGCGGCTGTGAAATTGGTTGAGCTACGTGGTCAGTTGATGCAAGAAGCCGTGCCTGCAGGCGTGGGCGCAATGTCTGCCATTATTGGCCTTGATAACGATGCGATCGCGAAAGCGTGTGCAGAAGCGGCACAAGATCAAGTGTGTTCACCGGTAAACTTTAACTCGCCAGGTCAGGTTGTGATCGCGGGTAATAAAGAAGCGGTTGAGCGTGCGAACGTATTGTGTAAAGAGGCGGGTGCGAAGCGTGCCTTGCCATTGCCTGTGTCTGTGCCTTCACATTGTGCACTGATGAAGCCAGCGGCTGATAAGCTAGCGGTTGCATTGGACGCGCTTGAGTTTGCAGCGCCAGCGATCCCTGTGATCAACAACGCAGACGTCGCAACGGAAACCGATCCAGCCGCGATCAAAGCGGCATTGGTTAAGCAGCTATACAACCCAGTGCGTTGGACTGAGTCTGTAGAACGTATGGCGGCTGAAGGCATTGAATCACTTCTTGAGTTTGGCCCAGGTAAAGTGCTAACGGGTCTGACCAAGCGTATCGAGCGTTCTCTGGGTGGTTCTGCAGTGAACGACATCGCTAGCTTTGAAGCGGCGAAGTAAGCCTGAATATATATTCAACGAGGAATAACAATGAGCCTGGAAGGTAAAATTGCCCTAGTAACGGGTGCTAGCCGTGGTATCGGCCGTGCAATTGCAGAGATTTTGGTTGAGCGCGGTGCAACGGTTATCGGTACGGCAACGTCTGAAAGCGGCGCAGACGCGATCAGCGCATACTTGGGCGACAAGGGTAAAGGTTTTGCACTGAACGTGACATCACCGGAGTCCATTGAAGCGGTATTGAAGCAGATCAAAGAGGAATTTGGTGACGTTGATATCCTGGTGAACAATGCGGGTATCACGCGTGACAATCTATTGATGCGCATGAAAGACGAAGAGTGGCAGGACATCATGGACACGAACCTGACGTCTATTTTCCGTCTATCTAAAGCCGTATTGCGTGCCATGATGAAGAAACGTCACGGCCGTATTATCAGCATTGGCTCTGTGGTAGGTTCCATGGGGAATGCCGGTCAAACGAACTATGCGGCAGCGAAAGCGGGCCTATTAGGCTTTACCAAATCGATGGCACGTGAAGTGGCATCGCGTGGTATTACGGTGAATGCGGTTGCCCCAGGTTTCATTGAAACGGACATGACCAAAGCACTGAATGACGATCAGCGCGCGGCGACATTAGCAAATGTTCCTGCCGGTCGTCTTGGTGACCCGCGTGAAATTGCAGCAGCTGTTGCATTTTTAGCCTCTGACGATGCAGGTTATGTGACCGGTGAAACATTGCACGTCAACGGCGGCATGTACATGATTTAATCAAAAATGTTGCATAACTTGATGATGCAAGTCAAACTCAACTTGTTTTCACTGAAAATCGTGGTTTGACCAGCGTGTTGAGTATTGCAACTTTTGCAGTATTGAATAAACTACAGCAAATCGCATTAGCGAATTCTTGTTTTAAGGAAATAGATTAATGAGCAACATCGAAGAACGCGTAAAAAAAATCATTATTGAGCAACTAGGCGTAGACGAAGCTGAAGTGAAGAACGAAGCTTCTTTTGTTGACGATCTAGGCGCTGACTCTCTAGATACTGTTGAACTAGTAATGGCTCTTGAAGAAGAATTCGACACTGAGATTCCTGACGAAGAAGCTGAAAAAATTACTACAGTTCAAGCTGCGATCGACTACGTTGTCGGCGCATCTGAGTAATTAAAAAGAACTCCCCCCAGGCGGTCACCATGACCGCCTGATTTTATTTTATATCCCTTGTTTTTGTTTTATCCCTCAATTCCCGGAGAAATTAATCGTGTCTAAGCGTCGCGTAGTTGTTACTGGCATGGGTATGCTATCACCGGTAGGTAATTCTGTTGAATCATCTTGGAAAGCCCTTTTAGCCGGGACGAGCGGTATCCGCACTATTGAACATTTTGATGCTAGCGCTTTTGCTACCCGTTTCGCAGGTTTGATCAATGACTTCAACTGCGAAGACTACATGTCTAAGAAAGATGCACGTAAAATGGATTTGTTTATCCAGTACGGTATCGCAGCAGGCGTGCAAGCATTAAAAGACTCTGGCATTGACATCACAGAAGAAAACGCGAGCCGCGTAGGTGTTGCTATTGGTTCTGGTATCGGTGGCCTTGGCCTTATCGAAACAAACCACGAAGCCCTACTGGCAAAAGGTCCGCGTAAAATCAGTCCTTTCTTCGTGCCTTCTACTATCGTGAACATGATTGCGGGTCACCTGTCTATCATGCACGGTCTACGTGGTCCAAACATCGCTATCTCTACCGCGTGTACAACTGGCCTTCATAACATTGGCCATGCCGCACGCATGATCGCATACGGCGATGCAGACGCTATGCTAGCGGGTGGTGCTGAAAAAGCATCAACACCACTAGGCATGGGTGGCTTTGCAGCAGCGAAAGCCCTGTCTACACGTAACGATGATCCACAAGCAGCATCACGTCCATGGGACAAAGATCGTGACGGTTTCGTTCTAGGTGACGGCGCCGGTATGATGATGCTGGAAGAATACGAACACGCGAAAGCACGTGGTGCGAAAATCTACGCAGAACTCGTTGGTTTTGGTATGAGCGGTGATGCTTACCACATGACTTCTCCTTCTGCTGACGGTTCAGGCGGTGCATTGGCGATGGAAGCTGCGATCCGTGATGCGGGTATCAGCACCGATCAAATCGGTTACATCAACGCCCACGGTACGTCGACCCCTGCGGGTGACGTGGCTGAAACCCTTGGCATCAAGCGTGCAATGGGTGCAGCAGCAAATAAAGTGATGGTATCTTCAACCAAATCTATGACTGGCCACCTATTGGGTGCGGCAGGTTCTGTAGAATCTATCATCAGTGTGATGTCCCTTGTTGATCAGGCGGTTCCGCCAACAATCAACCTAGACAACCCTGATGAAGGTTGTGACTTGGACTACGTTCCAGGTGAAGCGCGTCAGGTAAACATCGAGTACGCACTGTGTAACTCGTTTGGCTTCGGCGGCACGAACGGTTCTCTACTGTTCAAGAAAATCTAATGGATAACCGGTTGTCATAATAAATCTATTATGTGACCTGTTATGATAGAACGGCCCAGCGTATCGCGCTGGGCCGTTTTTTTATCGGTATCTTTTACTTGTGACTGTCACGTTTAATGTCGTTTAATTTGAAGTCACGAGGGCATTTCAGTATTGGGTGGTGGATGATCCTAATCAATGGTGTGAATACGTCATCGGTCGCGGTGACGGACAGGGCAATGCAATACGGTGACGGGTGTTTCACTACGATGTTGGTGGACGGTGGGCAGATCCGGTTATGGCCGTACCATTTGGCGCGTTTGCAACAAACGGTAGACGTGCTGGCGATCACCCCGCCGGATTGGCAAGCCGTGACGGACACGGTGCACGCACTTGCTCCTACGTTGTGTGCGCAAGAAACGGTGGCGTCAGCTCTTGCTGATAAAGCTGGCATTAAAATATTGATCAGCCGAGGAAGCGGGGGACGCGGTTATAGCCCGACGGGGTGCCATGATACCCAAGTGGTGATATCGACGTTTGGCTGGCCGGAACACTACAGCCAGTGGCAGCAAGACGGTATTACGTTGGGGATCTGTCAGCAGCGATTGGCACACGCGCCGATGCTTGCCGGATTGAAACACCTGAACCGACTTGAGCAGGTCATGTTGAAGCGAGAGGTGGAACAACAAGGGGGGGTCGATGCGATCGCCTTGGACATTGACGGCAATGTGGTGGAAACCGTGGCGTCTAACCTTTTTTGGCGTCGGGGCGATCAGGTTTACACCCCTGATCTTGAACTGTCAGGCGTTGCCGGGGTAATGCGCCGCCATGTTATCGAATTGCTGAAGGCAATGGGGTATCATACGCGGTTGGTTAAAGCGCCCATTGACAGTGTATTGGCTGCCGATGAAGTATTTATAACAAATGCCCTGATGGCGTTAGTACCGATTAATGAAATTCATGGAGTTATGTTTACTGAACGCCAAACCGTCAGTGAACTGAATAAGAGGTTGTATACGTGCTAAAGAAGTTGGTGATAGTAGTATGCCTGCTCGGCTTGATCGCTGCTGGCGGATTGGGTTGGTCTTATCAGCAGGTTAAATCATCGCTTGATCAATCTGTACTGAATCAAGAGGACGTATTGGTCACAGTGAAGGCGGGAACGTCGTACCGTGGTCTGTTAAATCAATTGGTGCGAGAGAATGTGATAGCGGCATCGCCGTGGACGCGTTTTATTCCCCGTTTAGAGCCGCAATGGGCGAACGTGAAAACCGGGAGCTATTTAGTGACACCGGGTGGCAGCCTGCGCGACGTACTGGCTTTGATAACGTCTGGCCGTGAGCACCAGTTTGCCATTACGCTAGTGGAAGGGGATCGCTTTGTCGATTGGCTGGCGCAATTAAAAGACGCGCCTCACATCGTACATACGACAGAGGGCATGAGTGAAGCGGACATCGCCAAAGCCTTAGGCGCGAATGTCTCGAAGTTGGAAGGCTATTTATTGCCGGAAACGTATCACTACACCGCGGGCACGTCTGATTTGGATCTGCTGCGTCGTGCTTACCGTGACATGAATACGTTACTGAGCGGTGCGTGGGAAACACGTGATGCCACGATTCCGCTGAAAACGCCGTACGAAGCCTTGATCATGGCGTCCATCATTGAGAAAGAAACCGCCGTTGATGGCGAGCGTGGTGTGGTCTCTTCCGTGTTCATGAACCGTTTGCACAAAGGCATGCGTTTGCAGACTGATCCTACTGTGATTTACGGCATGGGGGATAAATATGACGGTAACATTCGCAAGCGAGATCTTCGCACACCAACCGCGTACAACACGTACACCATTTTTGGTTTGCCGCCGACACCGATTGCAATGCCAAGTAAAGCCTCAGTACTCGCGGCCATGAAGCCAGAGGAAAGCGGTTATTATTATTTTGTTGCCGACGGTAAAGGTGGCCACAAATTCTCCAAGACATTGTCAGAGCATAACCGTGCTGTACGCGCATATTTAAGAGCACTAAGAAATAAATAATGATGGGTAAATTTATTGTAATTGAAGGGCTGGAAGGCGCGGGTAAAAGCACAGCCATTCAGCAAGTGATGCAGGCACTGTCTAATCACGGTGTTGAACACATTACCTCAACCCGTGAGCCCGGTGGTACGCCATTGGCCGAACAGATGCGTACATTGGTAAAAGAAGGTCACCCAGATGAGCCTTTGACCGATATGGCCGAACTCTTGCTGCTGTATGCAGCGCGTTCACAGTTGGTTGAAAACGTGATTAAACCGGCGCTGGCAAAAGGTGACTGGGTGGTGGGTGATCGCCATGACATGTCTTCTCAGGCTTACCAAGGCGGTGGGCGTGGGTTTGACCGCGAAGTGATGGAGCGCTTGCGTGATACTGTGCTGGGGAATTTCCGCCCAGATTTCACGATTTACATGGATATCGATCCGGTATTGGGGTTAGCGCGTGCTCGTGGCCGTGGCGAGTTGGACCGTATTGAACAAATGAATGTCGACTTCTTCCACCGTGCCCGTGCGCGTTTTCTTGAACTTTCTGAAAACGACCCGCGTGTGGTGATCATTGATGCCAGCCAGACGTTGGAAAAGGTCACGCAAGACATTGTTGCCGCGTTAACACAATGGTTGGAGCAGCAGTAACATGTTATATCCGTGGCAAGAAGGGGTATGGCAGAACTGGCAGCAGCTGCTAGAGCAAGGGCGTTTACACCATGCGATTTTGCTGGTGGCACCACTGGGCAGCGGACGTGATGTGCTGGCGAAACAGCTAGCACAAACTGTACTGTGTCAAAATGGTGTGACGGAGCCGTGTGGCATGTGCCATAGCTGTCGATTGTTTGCTGCCGGTACACATCCCGATTTTCATGCACTTGCTCCTTTGCAGGAAGGCAAGTCTATCGGGGTTGATGCGGTGCGCCAATGTAACCGTTGGGCGGTAGAAACCTCACAGCTAGGCGGCAATCGTATCATTTTAATCGATTATGCGGATGCCATGGGTGAAGCGGCCGCGAATGCCTTGCTGAAAACCTTGGAAGAGCCGCCATCGGGCTGCCAATTCATCTTGTTGGCGGCATCATTGGATAACTTGTTACCGACCATCAATAGCCGTTGTAATAAATGGCGCTTGCCGATGCCAGACGAAGTGACGACCCAAAAATGGGTGGAAAATAAGTTGATGCAAGGCATTAAGCGAGAAACGGTGCGGTTGAATGGGCGTGCGCCGCTCGCGACTTTGCAGTTTATTGAGCAAGGGCAAGATATTCGCTACGGCAACTTGCTAACGGCCTTTGCCACTTTCTTGCAGCCGCCCTTTATTGGTTTGTACGATGTGGCCGCGCAGTGTGCGGCAGAAAGCCATCACAGTTTGAAATGGCTAAGCTATTTCATGGTGGACTGCATGAAAGTGCAGCAAGGCGTGACGCAACACCTGATCCATTGTGAATCGTTGCCATTGGTGCAACAAGCCGCTGCATCCATCAGCCCGATGCTATTGATCAGTCAGATTAAACAAGCCAATGCGCTTTATCAGCAATTGGATCAGCATTCAGGTCTGAATACCGAATTGTTGATGGTCGATTGGCTGACCGGGTTTATGGCTCAACCGATTTAGGTTGGCCCAACGCATTTCACCTCATCAGCGCAACGCAGTGGCGTTTGTTATGATGGGGCTGAGAAATAAACAACGTAATAAGAGGAATACATTGTGCTAGTTGATTCGCATTGTCACCTGGATAAATTGGATTACGAGCAGCTTCATACAGGGATTGATGATGTGTTGGCGAAAGCCAAAGCCCGCGGGGTCGAGTACTTTCTGTCTGTTGGGGTGACGTTAGACAGTTTCCCTAACATGATGGCGCTGATTGAACCGCATGAGCACGTGTTTGCGTCTTGTGGGGTGCATCCACTGGACATTGAAGCCGGTTTCGATTTTGACAAGCTTAAAGAATATGCCTCTCACGAACGTGTGATTGCCATCGGTGAAACGGGCTTAGACTATCACTATCAACCTGAATTGGCCGATGCGCAAAAAGACATTTTCCGTCAGCACGTGCGTTTAGCGGTTGAGTTGAATAAGCCGCTGATCATCCATACTCGCATGGCGCGTGAAGATACCCTTCAGATCTTACGCGAAGAAGGGGCGGAAAAATGTGGTGGTGTACTGCATTGCTTCACCGAAAGCCTTGAGATGGCATTAGCGGCGATTGAATTGGGTTTCTATATCTCTATTTCAGGTATTGTTACCTTCAATAAAGCCAGCGAACTGAAACATGTGGTGAGCCAGTTGCCGTTAGAGCGATTGCTGGTTGAAACCGATTCACCGTATCTGGCGCCGATCCCGCATCGTGGTAAACAAAATCAGCCCGCGTATGTGCGCGAAGTTGCTGAACATATTGCCTTATTGAAGGGTGTTTCAGTAGAAGAAGTCGAAGCGGTAACGACGGAAAACTTCTTTACACTTTTTTCGCGAGCCGAGCTAAGATAAGCCAAAAAAAGGAGCGAAAGCTCCTTTTTTTATGCCTGTCGTTAACGTTGTAAACATTTTACTTACATTTTGCGCATTATGTCCCACAGAAACGCACGCTTATTTCCTAATGTTACTTAATTCTATTTTCGTAACGTTAAGTAACGTTGCTTACAGTATTGAAAGAAAAGAACATATCGGTGAAAGTGCACTTATACTTTGTTTTTTATTTAAAAATCAAACGATTAAGTTGTTTTGTTTTGGTTGTTAACGGTTTTTCTATTGTGATCAAGCTTGAGTTTTGAAATAAAATTTCACTCTGGGTTAGTAATTTTGATAGTCATCAAGTTATATTWACCGCCGCAYCTTATACTTATGCTGTATATAAAGAACAGTGTCAGCAAGAGGGCTACGGGGGTAGGTCGCTGGTACTGAATTGAAATCTAATTAAAAACTCTTATTCAGGAGCTGATTATGTTTAAGAACCTTTTTGCAAACCTGCAAAAAGTCGGTAAGGCACTGATGCTTCCAGTATCTGTGTTACCGGTTGCTGGTATCCTACTGGGTGTCGGTGCTGCCAACTTAAGCTTCCTTCCAGACATCGTGTCTAACTTGATGGAACAAGCGGGTGGTTCTGTATTCGGTCAAATGGCACTACTGTTCGCAGTAGGTGTTGCACTTGGCTTTACCAATAACGACGGTGTAGCAGGTTTAGCGGCTATCGTTGGTTACGGCATCATGACGGCGACGCTTGGCGTAATGGCGACCGTAATGGGCGTTGAAAAAATCGATACAGGTGTACTGGGTGGTATCCTTATCGGTGGTGTTGCGGCATGGGCATTCAACCGTTTCTTCCGTATTCAGCTTCCTGAATATTTGGGTTTCTTCGCAGGTAAACGTGCAGTGCCAATCATCACAGGTTTCTCTGCGATTGCACTGGGTATCATCCTGTCTATTGTATGGCCACCAATCGGTGCGGCTATCGGTGCGTTCTCTGATTGGGCTGCACACCAGAACCCAACCCTAGCATTTGGTATCTACGGTGTTATTGAACGTTCTCTTATCCCATTTGGTCTACACCACGTTTGGAACGTACCATTCTTCTTTGAAGCCGGTACGTGTGTTGACGCAAACGGCGTAACGCAGAACGGCGTACTGACTTGTTACCTAGTGGCAGACGAAGTGTCTCGCGCAGCGGGTAATGGCTTCGGTCAGCTAGCGGGCGGTTACATGTTCAAGATGTTCGGTCTACCAGCCGCAGCGATTGCTATCGCTCACTGTGCGAAGCCTGAAAACCGTGCGAAAGTAATGGGTATCATGGCGTCAGCTGCACTGACTTCTTTCCTAACAGGTATCACCGAACCAATCGAATTCTCATTCATGTTCGTTGCTCCAATTCTGTACGGTATCCACGCGCTACTAGCGGGCTCTGCGTACGTAGTTGCTAACATGCTTGGTTTCGTACACGGTACGTCTTTCTCTCACGGTTTGATTGACTTCCTAGTTCTATCTGGCCATGCGCAGAAGATGGGTCTGATGATTGCTGTAGGTCTAGTATACGCAGTGATTTACTACACCGTATTCCGCTTCATGATCACGAAGTTTGACCTGAAAACACCGGGCCGTGAAGACGACGAAGACAGCAAAGGCGCTGCAGTAACGGGTTCTGAGCTGGCGGGTGAACTGGTTGCAGCCTTTGGTGGTAAAGATAACATCACAGGTCTTGATGCATGTATCACGCGTCTACGTGTCGCTGTTGCAAGCGTTGAAAACGTTGATCAAGATAAACTGAAGAAACTAGGCGCTGCTGGTGTGGTTATCGCAGGTGGTGGTGTACAGGCTATCTTCGGTACTAAATCTGACAACCTGAAATCTGACATGGATGAGTGGATCCGTAATAACTAATTACATCCCCCTCACTTTATCCATCTAAAAGGGAAGCTTCGGCTTCCCTTTTTCTTTTTCTTTTTCTTTTTCGTTTCCTTTTTCTTCTCTCTTCTCGACTATCTATTATCAACTATCTCTCCTCTCGGGTTCGCTCTTGCTTACTTGTGCCGTTTATTCTTTATGATCCGTTGATCATTCTCGGTCAGCAGGGATAATGTGCGGCTCTGTTCACTTCTGAATGTAGCCACTATGCGCCTTGATAAATTTGTTTGTAAAAGTACTGAGCTGACAAAAAGTGAAGCGATCGAAAAAATTCATGCAGGCGCGGTAAGCGTCAATGGTGACGTTGTGATAAACGAAGCGGTACAGGTGCATGAAAATAATACTATTCTGTTGTGTGGTACTCGGCTGAAAGCCCGTGCCTTTCGCTATATGCTCATGCATAAACCCGCCGGTACGATTTGTTCAAACATTGATGAAGTGTACCCCTCATTATTTAATTACCTTGATGTCGAGAATATCGCAGAGCTGCACATTGCTGGGCGTTTGGATGCGGATACAACGGGGTTAGTACTGATTACGGATGATGGACGGTGGTCATTCAATATTACGGTGCCAACGAAAGCCTGTGGAAAAGTGTACCGTGTCACGCTATCCCATGACATTGCCGATCATGTCGCAGCGAAATTTAAACAAGGCATACAATTGCAAGGCGAGCAGCAATTAACCTTACCGGCGACCTTGGAAGTTATCAGTGCCAGAGAGGTGCTGTTAACCATCACAGAGGGAAAGTTTCATCAGGTAAAGCGTATGTTTGCGGCGGTAGGCAACCGGGTTGTTGCGCTTCATCGTGAACAAATTGGTGAGATTCGCCTGGATGTCGAGGTGGGGAAATGGCGTTACTTAACCCAAGATGAAATACAGTCGTTCACGCGTTAACGACCATGCATCCATACTGCCGTATTATTCAGGCAATAAACCTATTTCCTTTTCATTTCTTGCTATATACACAGGTGTGTTAATCGATTTATCAGCTGGTTAGCAACTTTGTAACATTTGCGTTAGTATAAACACGGCTGGTGTCTTGTGGGGTGCCAGTGAAATTTATGATGCAAGGAAGCAAGCATGAAAAAGAAAGTATTGTTGATAACGATGATGAGCGCGTTATCTGGCTGTAATTATGGCAATGGTGAACGTAGTCTTTTTTGGGATGATGAAGATAGCGTGACCATCACGCGAGAAATGGTGAGCGAAGAGAGCGGCCTTTGGACCGTCGGGGCATGTATTGCGATTCCCGCGCACTGGGAGCGTAATGCGATTAGTGTCAGTGCAACAGGCACGCACCAAGTTAACGGAGAGCGTGTTAGCTTTAACGCCGTGCCTACGCTGTTTGAAGCAGGAAGCGAGCAGATCGCCGACCTTTATGCGCTACCTGACTATCAGTGGGCATGTTATACCGATATTGAGCGTGATTATGCGGGTGATATTGATAGTGGAAGTATCACTTATCACCTATCTCCTGAAAGCGATGATGCCACTATTTTCACCACGATGGGGGTGATCAGCGATACCCGCCGAACAGAATACTTTTATGGCCGTTTAGCTTCGCATCAACTACTTGCTAGTGATACCACGGCGCCGTATTGGCGAAAAAGTGAAGTCACCCCTTCATTTTCATATTGGGAAAGCCTGACGTTGAATGATGGCCTGCTTATTTATGCGGTCAATGATGCTCCGTTGCCGACAGAAGTGATGGATATGGCTTTCCACATTAATGTCGATGGGGTGAGTCAAACGTATGAGAAACCGAAAGATGGCGTGATTTATTCTGTTAATGGCGTCTATATCCACCAATTGGATTATTCAGCGGAGATTAATGGTAATAGCCAAGACTGGACGAATATTCGTTTTTCGACGGATCTCATTGATTGGTCAGAGGCTGCAACGTTACCTAAAATTCAACAGGTTCAATGGGATCCCCGAGATGAGCAATATATCGCGCTCTCGCACGATTACTTTGCACCGTTGGATCATAAGACCTATACCTCTGTTGATTTAAGCACATGGTCTGAAGTGCAATGGATTGATCGTCAATCACCGCAAGTGGCCTTTTTGAGCCATGGGGTCGCGGTATTAGACAGCAACGATCCGACTCAACCCTACTGGTTGCGCGACAGTGTCAGTGATTCGTGGACGGTCCTGGAGATGCCTGACGTTGAGCAAACACTATCGGGTGCCGTACGTTTTAATGTACATGAATTGGTGATGAAAGATGATCGATTCTATACCACCGGCTTACGCTGGTATTGGGATGATAAAGGCGATGCTGACACCAGTAATGATACATTCACGAATGAAAATATTTTATTCGGCATGTCTGATGATGGTCTCGATTGGACATGGAAAACCGTCGGTGTATATGACGATGTCGGCTCTGATCTCACGTTAACGTTTGTTGGCGAAAACACGCTGCTTTATAGCACGAGTCAAGCCTTGGTCGTCAGTCACGATGGCGGTTTGACGTGGGAACCCAAAGTACAGCCGACAAGTGTATTGAATGATGATGAAAGCTCAGCGGTGTATCAAAGCGCGCGCATTGATACGATTGAGTATGTAAACGGTGAATATATCGGAACCACGTATTCGGCACCGGCCACCCACAACGGGGGGTATGTGCTGTTTAAGACCCAAGATTTTGAACGTTATGATCTTCTACTGGCCAGTGGCTTTATTCAGCCCATCATTGGTTCAGAACAATGGCACGTTGTTGAAAGCACCCTTGAGGGCATCGCGCTGCAAACGTTAGTCGTGCCACAACCAGAGACACCACAGTCAGAGACTCCAACCGAAGAAACCCCACTGGTTGAAGAAACGATCACGTCAAGCAGCAACTCTGGCGGGAGCCTCCATTACTGGAGTATTGTTATTTTGTTGCTTCTGTCTTGCATGCGAACCAGCCCATCCCGACGTTTTAAGCGTTAATGCCTGCTGATCTAAAGCGCGGTAAGGCATTGTCTTGCCGTGCTGGCCATTATCCAAAATAACGACTTTCTGCCAAGCTTATTGGCTGCTGCGGTTTGTGTGGCGTGGAGACGGGTTTTTGTGATGCAGCATGGATGTTGATAGGATAGCCACAACATGGATCGTAATGAAGAAAGGGAAGAGTCATGACACTGTTAGCCTGGCTGTTATTTATACCGGCTTGTTTTGCATTAAATATGACACCCGGCCCCAATAACTTATTGGCGATGAATAATGCCCGTTGCTACGGGTTTACGACAGCGTTGGTAGCGGGGATTGGACGCATTCTGGCCTTTGTGGGTATGATTGCGTTGGCGGCTTCTGGATTGGCCGTGGTGTTATACACCTCAGAGATCCTTTTTATGATCATAAAAGTGGTCGGGGCGGGGTATTTACTTTGGATTGCGTACACATTGTGGCATTCCGCCGCGAGTCCGGTATCGGCCATTAAACCCAATAAAACACGTTTTCAATTGGCCAGACAGGAATGCGTGCTGGCGGCAGGTAATCCGAAGGCCATTTTGATTTTCACGGCGTTTTTACCGCAGTTTGTGAATGTTGACGGCAATGTTGCCGAGCAATTTTTTCTGCTGGGCAGTACGTTCTTAGTGTTAGAGGTGGGGGCGATTTCACTCTACGCAGCATTCGGCTTGTACCTGAGACAGTGGTTTTCACAACCGCGCATGGCGAAGCGTTTCAATAAAGCGTGTGCGCTTTTTCTTGCGTTGTCAGGCGGGAATTTATTGCTCAGCCGCTCGTCGTAACCGCCCATCATCCGTGAGGGCGGTAGCTTGTTTCTAGAGCGTGAAACGAAAGCTGGAGAGGGGCACAGAGCGCGCGCCCCGAGGCTTACAGTGATAAGAAAAATAGAATCAGTACCGGTACCAATAAACTTAAAATGAACCCGCTTACAATCGCGATGGGCACACAGCGGATCCCACCACAGGTTTGGATGACCGGCAGGGTAAAGTCCATGGCGGTTGCGCCCGCATAGCCTACGGCGGTATTGGGATAGCGCTGAATAATGAGTGGGATCAGCGTCAGTGCTACCAGTTCGCGTAACAGTTCATTCAAAAACGCCACGCCCCCCATCACCGGCCCTAAGTGATCGCCGATCAAAATACCCGCCAGTGAGTACCAACCGAAGCCAGACGCCATCGCCAGTCCTTGGTTTAGCGGCAAGTCTAAAATCCACGCGCCAAGTAACCCAGCCGGTAACGACGTACCGATAATCGCCAGCGCGATCAACACGCCTTTTTTGTTCAATATGATTTGCTTAAGCGTCATGCCACTGTTACGTAGCTGAATGCCAATTAAAAACAGCAGGATCAGTAGAATGATTTCACTGGCTTGATCCACCCAGCTTAAGTCAATTCCTGCCACCAAACCGACGATCAGGCCGCCCGCCACAGCAAAAATCAGTTTGACCGATTCCATCATCATTTCACGAAAGGGCACGCGTTGGTGTTCGTGTTCAGTTGGAATAGGAAACAAACGGTCAATCAACGGTAATACCAGCATATTCGAGCCGCTGATCAGAACGAAAAAGACCACCGTATAGGTGAGGATTTGATTGAGGTTCTGACTGAGGTTATCCAGCCCGGCCAAGCTCAAACCCATTAAGGTAAGGATCACCAGCACCATACGACTAGTTTGGGTATTAATGAACGTCAGTACCGAGGCGCGGTGTACCGGAATGAGGTAGCCAATAACCAAAGGCAGGAAAATAAACAGCATCCCTGAAAACATGTTAATCCTTAGTGTGTCGCTCTGCGTCTGTGTGGGGGAGAAAACGGCAGCTTATCAGCAAGGCTGAGAAAGGGTCAATCTCCTTTCTCAGCGGGCGAGAGACAATGTTGTTCACAGGTAGGGAGGTGTTGGTAACGCGGTTACATGCCGCTATTTTGCATGACGATTTTAAGGCGGTGGGCAAACTCGGCATTCGACAGGTTGGTTAACTCGTACATTACCTCAGCGTCGGCTAAATCCATCTCTACATGGTGATCGTCAATGGCATCATCATTGGTTTTAAACAACAGTAAATGGTTAGCCATGCGTGCCACGTCTAAATAGTAAGACGGCGCCGTGTCTTTTCGGAAAGGAGAGCGGCTGTTAGAGGCCACTTCCAGGTAATCGGTATCAAACCCCCAATGTTTGAGGATCAGCAGGCTGACTTCCTGACAGCTGTGCTCGAAGATGTGTTTAGCGATGTCGAGATCTAAATAGTTACCGCTATCTAAATAGGCTTGGTACTCGTGGATCAAACTGAACAAGCCGATGTCAGCAAACAAGCCGGCTAACAGGGCTTTGTCGGACTCGATTTTTTTCGGAAATTCGTCATGGTTCGCCAGACCGTGCGCGACTAACGCCATCGTTGCCGCCAACTGACGTGATCGCATGGCGCTGTGCGTCAGTAACTGATTACACTCTTGGCTGAACAGGTGGCGTTTCTTCAAATCCTCAATGGCTTTCGCGGTCACAATATCGCGCACACGATAGATCCCTAAGCGACTGACCGACGTAAATACATCGTGACAGATAACATTGCGGCGGTTGAACAACATGGTGTTCGAGATCGACACGATATGCGCCGTGAGACCGGGATCGTCCAGTAGCAACTCAGCCACATCATTGATGGTGGTGCTGTCGCAATTGCACAGCGCCTGTAGCTTGACCAGTACTGCTGGAATAGGGGGAAGTGCCAACCGATTTTTTTGTATGGCAACTTTGACGCGAGAGTAAAACTCAGATTCTAACCCTTTAATGATTTTGTCATTTTCAGGTTTGAGCCAGAAAAAGGATACGTGAGCCATAGATTCTTACTACCTACATATGAGGTGAATAGTGTATCGGGAGTTGTTCTTCAACGATAGCAAGAAAGGCCGAAAAAGTAGGCCAGATTATTGATTGCGCACTCTTTAATCAGCCAGAAAAAGCTTATGCAAAAAACGTGCGGTCAGTTTAGGCCCCGTTTGGGTGATCAGTAGCTGTTTATAGTGGACTTCCAAAGGGAGCACCTCAATCCAGCGTTGGCAGACCCACGTGAGATCGTCCAGTTCGTGGTGTGTGTATAAGGCCCCAATTTCTGGCATGGACTGAAAATACAGCACCAGTTTGTCCGCCAATTCTTTGTCGTTGGCTTTTAGCGGGCAAGGGGACCAATTGGTATATGGCGTAAATTGAGCACACAAGAGATCGTCGTGTTCGACGGAAACACTCAGTAATCGGACTTTTTGGCGGCCTTTTACCTTGATAGAGAGGAGTCCGCCCTCTAAAGCGTCAAAATTCACCACTTCGCATTGAGTCGCAATTGCGGGAATTTTTTTAAGCTCGCTATTGACTTCATCTTCATTGAGCATGCAGACGGCAAAGCCCCTGTCTCCACTGAGGGATTGCTTCAGCATTCTGAGATGTCGCTCCTCACAAATAAGTAACTCGACATTACCGTCAGGCAATAAGTGTGAGGTGGTAGGAAAGAGTGCTATATCTGTCATCTTATTGTCAGCCCTCCTCACGTGAAAAAAATGGTTATTGATAAGAATAAAGATAGTGTGTTGGCGCATTTTTTGGGAGATTCTCCCCAAATTGGCCCTGACTAAATAAGGTCGCTTTTGTCACATAGTGCTTATTTTTTGAATCATAATATGTCTGGATTCTCACTTTGAAGTGTTCACTGTTTCATATGTGGAATTTCGACGAGGGCTGTGTCATTGTCAATTTGTTGACGCTTATTTGTTTGGCGTTACTGGAGAAAAACAACCATTAACGTTTAACGGGAGAGATGTTGTGCGAAATTTCAAGGAAGAACTTTTAAATTATCTTCAAGACTTCGGTGGTTTTGAAAAACGTTCAATGTTTGGCGGTACAGGGATTTTCATTAACTCTGCAATGTACGCCATTATTACTGATAAAGCCCTTTACCTACGTGGTGGAGATGTCTTGGACGAGCAACTCGTTACGCTAGGGTGTGAGAAGTTTAGACACATCAAGCGCAGCACAACCGCCGTGGTAAACTACTACGATATTACCGATATCTACCACAACAATATTGAGCAATGCTCTGTATTAGTGAAAGAATCTATTGCATTGTCGATTACAGAAAAAGCGTATAAATCATCAGACAAAAGCAAAAGAATCAGAGATTTACCTAACATGCGCCTGACGCTGGAGCGCATGGTGAAGAAAGCCGGCATTCCAGATGTGACCAGTTTCATTTCGCTGGGTGCGGTCGAAGTGTACCGTAAAGTACGCCAGAGTCAGGGTAAAGATCTTGACGTGAAATTACTGTGGATGTTTGCCGGTGCGATTGATGGTTGCCACTGGACACTGCTGAAAGATGACCAAAAGCAGTCGTTGTTGCAAGCTATCGACTAAAAGGTAACACATATTTTTAGATGCAAAAAAGCCACCGTCTACGCGGTGGCTTTTTTATTGTATGATAACCCTATCATTTACAACATTGTGCGACGTATGCGACTACCACGCCTAACCGGTTCTGTTTTGTCTGGCCTTCATTGCTTCCTGATTGCCGCTGATCAAATGAGCTTTACCCGCGCCGCTGAAATGCTGTGCTTAACCCAAAGTGCCGTCAGCCATAAGATCAAAAATCTTGAGGCAGCGTTAGGGGTCAAGTTGTTCATTCGTCAGCCCCGTAAGTTGGTATTGACCGATGAAGGTAAGCGTTTAAAAGAAGTGGTCGCGCATAATTTTGGTGACATTGCCAATGAACTGCGTGATTTGAAAACGCTGGAGTTGAGCGGTGAATTGAACGTATCGGTCCCTCCGACGTTTGCCCAGCGGTGGTTAATGCCACGGTTGAAAGGGTTCATTGATAAATACCCAGCGCTGCGCTTTCATTTGCGTACCCGTAACGAGCTGGTGGATTTTCAGACGGAATCATTTGACTGTGCCATCTACTTTGGGGACGGGAAATACAACGGGCTGCACGTGGTCAGGCTGATGGATGAATGCATGGTACCTGTGTGTAGCCATGAGTATGCCTTGGCGCATGATTTATACGGGAATCCCCATAAGTTAGTATCGTGTATGTTGTTACATGATGCTGCGCCATGGGCGCGAGCAGGGCGTAATGATGAGTGGCAATATTGGGCGCAACAAAACGGCGTGATATTACCCGAGGCTGGCTGTACGTTTGATCGCGCAGACTTGGCCTTGCAAGCCGCAGAACGTGGGATTGGGGTGGCGATAGGTCGCGCGTCGTTCATTGCTGAGCAAATTGCCTCAGGGAGGCTGGTGACACCGTTTCCGCTTTCTGTACCGTCACCACAGCATTATTATTTGGTGTGCCGTAAAGACATGGCCGCGTCGCCACGCATTAAAGCCTTTATTGATTGGCTGGTGGAAAATCAGTAAGCAAAATGGCACGAATATCGAGACAAAAAATGCCCTCAACCAAGTGAGGGCATTATCGCGCTAGCGTGAGTCACTAACCTGAGAGAGCAAGGCCATCATGTTTGGCCTTGAACGCAATGTTAGAACTTGAAACGCGTGGTGATCATCATTTGATCGCCGTAGATATCATTGAAACGACCTGCAACACCGATAGAGAACAACTCTGTCGCGTGGAAACGGCCGTAGACGTTACCGATGGTCTTTTCATGATCGTCAATGTTCAGGTGGCCAATTTGACCGCCCACTTCAAATTGTGGACCTAACCACTGACGGATACCCAAGTTCACTTCCATGCCCAATTTACCCGCTGAGCTATCAAAGCAGCCACGGTCTTTCACGTTACGGGCTTTCAGTTCACCGGTAATATCGGCCCAGTTGTTCACTGGCGCGTGGAAACCCACACCGATTGCCGCATCCCAATCACTATCAAATTCAGTGTCGATGCTCGCGATGATGTGTGCATTAGGGTGGATAGATTTGCTGAAGCCTGCACCGTAGGTCAGTGGGCTGATACCGATACGCGCTTCAGCGTAGTCGTAGCTGAAGTTGCTCATGGTGGATTCAGCATGTGCTGCAGGAATTGATGCCAGGATCAAGCCTGTAGCAAGAAGTGTTTTACGCATGACAATGTGTCCGGAAGGCTTAAAAATATGCGCTCATTTTAATGGACAAAATGGCTGAATCATAGATTTTTACCGGACTTTGTTGTCTTTTATCTCGTTCGTGCTGACAGATAAAGTAAAGATCACAAAAAATTGTGATCTTTACCTGAGATATTAATCTTATCGATAACTAATGCTGGATAATTCGACGTTATCCGATTAACTCATTGCCAGAGCGGGTGTTTTTCTCAAAGAGCGCCGCGTTATTGAGTGTGGTATCCGCGATATTGGCCAAGGCTTCCTCGGTTAAGAAGGCTTGGTGACCGGTGAACAACACGTTGTGACAAGATGACAAGCGACGGAACACATCATCGGTGATCACATCATTCGACTTATCTTCAAAGAATAGATCTTTTTCATTCTCATACACATCAATCCCCAATGAGCCTATCTTGCTGTTTTTCAGCGCTTCGATGGCGTCTTTAGAGTTGAGTAATTCACCACGGCTGGTGTTGATGATCATCACGCCGTCACGCATTTTGGCAAACGCGTCAGCGTTGAGCATGTGGTAGTTTTCTTCTGTCATTGGGCAGTGCAGGGTGATCACGTTCGATTTCTCGTAAATCTCATCCAGCGTGGTGTAACGCACACCCAGTTCAAGCGCAATTGGGTTCTCGAAGGGGTCGTATGCCAGCACATTCATGCCTAAGCCTTTCAGAATGCGGATGGTGGCAATACCGATTTTGCCGGTGCCGATCACGCCAACGGTTTTACCGTGGAAGTTAAAGCCTGTCAGGCCTTCTAGCGAGAAGTTGGCATCACGGGTACGTTGGTAAGCACGGTGGATACGGCGGTTCAGGCTCAGCATCAGGCCAAGGGTGTGTTCCGCAATCGCTTCAGGGGAGTAGGCCGGTACGCGCACCACTTGAATATTCAGGGCTTTGGCGGCCTCAAGGTCGACTTTATCAAACCCCGCGCAGCGCATGGCGATCAGTTTGACGCCGCTTTCAGCTAAAGACTCAAGGACCGGACGGCTAAGATCATCGTTCACAAACGCGCAGACGGCATCGTAGCCATGAGCCATTCTCGCGGTTTGTTCCGTGAGGCGAAAATCAAAGAAATCAAGCTGGTGCTGATACTGCGTATTCACGGCGGTAAAAGAGTGTTGGTCGTATTTTTTAGTACTGAAAACTGCAACTTTCATAGATCACCTTTTCGGGTTGACTATCCGTAGCATCTTGCTGTGGATGAGTGTCATTGATCGGGTATTAATTATGTGATCAAGATAACACTATTGTCGCGTCCCGAAAAGGTTTGTATGACAAATTAATGCTGCTGATGCTGACAGATTAAATATCCGACAGGCTAAGGCGACGGTCGCTTAGGGCTTCCATGATACGGGTGGTATCCAGTACTTGAATCCACGGCATCAATTCCGATGTATTGTCGATCATGTAGGTGGTGAGTTGTTCAATCGCCACGTGTTTCAGTTGGTCGCCGTCCCAGGGTTTAGCAATGTAATAATCCAGACTGGCGTTGTTGACGGCCTGCACCGTTTCTTCCAGTCCAGCTTGACCCGTTAACAGCACTTTACGGGTTGCTTGGGTCTCGGCGTGTTGTTTCAGCTCGATTAAATACTCAATGCCCGTTTCGCCTGGCATGATGTGGTCACACAAAATCAACGCCAGCGGCATGTCATCGGCAATGGCCTCGGCGACCACGTCTCTGGCTTCACTCACGGACTCCGCTGCTTCAATCACGAAATGGCTTTCAAGTTCACGTAAATCATTGATCACGCTGTCGAGTACTTCGCGTTCGTCATCAACGCACAGAATCAGATACTTTTTCATGGGGCCTCCTTTATTGGGCATTATCCAAGGGTAACGTCACAATCATTTGGGTAAATTGGCCGGGCTCGGAGTCTACCGTGATGGTGCCATTGTGTTGGTGGATGATCTGCTGACAGACAGACAATCCAATCCCAAGCCCGAAGTCGCCTTCACGCTTGGTGGTAAAATTCAGTTCAAAGATCTTGGCCTGCTGAGCGGGGGGGATCCCTTTGCCATTGTCAGCCACAATCACTTGAATGGCTTGTTTGCCGTGGGGATCGGGTTCAGTCAGGCGGGTGGTCACGCGAATTTCCCCTGGTTCATCCACGGCATCCAGCGCATTAGAAATCAAGTTGGTCCACACCTGTTGCAGCGCAATGGGTTGGCATTGCAGTGGTGGGAGAGGGTGATAATCTTTGATCACACGATGGCGCTTGAGCTTATTCTCAAAGATCACCAAGGTATCTTCCAGCCCTTCGTGCAGGTCGACGCAATGGGTGGTTTCATCGTCTTGGCGGGCATAGCTTTTCAGGCTTTTGACCAAGTCCGCAATGCGCTGAGCACACACATTAATGGAGCGTAGGAAGTTACCCATCTGGTAATAGTGTTCCCACTCAGCCAGTAAGGTCGGCAGTTGGCTTTTTTGTGGCAGCAACCAGTTGTGCAACAGGTCGGGATCATCAATGCCCATCTGCACGATTTTTCTCGCCAAATGTCGATCGCCAATCACACTGGTGAGGTGTTTTGCCCGTTGGCGTGTTTCAGCGGTGGAGAGCGGTCGGGATTGCATGGCCTGCTGCATGATGGTGTGACCACGAGATTGGTTCTCTGGGTCAAGTGTGGTTTCTGTGATATTGCTGATGGTGTGTTTCAACGTATCACTGCCGCGCAGTATGGCGGAGACCGGATTATTCAGTTCATGGGCGACGCCGGCGACTAACTGGCCCAGCATGGCCATTTTCTCTTTTTCCACTAACTGGTGATGGGCATCATCAAGGGATTTCAGGGTTTGCTGTAAACACAACTCGGTTTTAATGCTGCCTTTCAAGCGACGGTTAAAGTTACGCAGCAACAAATTGGTAAACAAGGGCAGTAACTCAGTACGTGAGTTCATGACCTTATTGAACAGTTTCCGGTCCAGCTTGATCACATCGGTGGGGCACAGGGTGACACCGGTGGAAAACGAGGGTTCGCCAGAAATAAACGACATGCCGCCGACCAAATGGCCCGGACCGGCGCGTACCACTTCATGGCGTCGGCCGTATTCATCTTTCTTATATAGCGCCACTTCCCCCTGTGTGATGAACCACAGAATGTTATTCGATGCGCCTTCGTGGGTCAGAATATGGTTGGCACGGTAGTTGCGACAGGCGCGGTTTTCATCGTTGCCAGCAAAAAACTCATACAACGCATCCGTCACTTGCTTGGCCAGTGTGGCGTCATCGAGAGTGTGGGTATCTTGAATAAAGCCGGATCGGAAACGTGACATCTGATGGTCGATGTGGGCATTGAGAATGCGGCGGTGATCCAACACTTGGCTATAGCGCAGCCAATCTTCATCGGTGTGCTTGAGGATAAAGCTGGTCAGTTCTTTGATCAGTACTGATTGCAACGCGTCTTGATCCCACGGTTTGGTCAGGCAGTAATGCAGGCGGCCTTCATTCACCGCTTGCATGATGGCATCCAGCTGCGGGGTGTCATTGATCAAGATAGAGCGCGCTTGCTGACTGGCCGGATACTGGTCCAGTGAGATAAGAAAATCCACGCCATTGTCACTGCCCAAATCATTATCACAAATGACCATTGCCACACGTTGGCCTTGTTGGGCGATGCGTGTTAATACGGCATTGGCTTGGTCAATACTGTAAGCATTGCAAATATCAAACAGCCCAGCAAACGGGGCAAGGGCAGCATTAAGTTGCTCGACGATGTCCGGGTCATCATCCAGGCAGACAATTGCAAAATTATTCACCAATCCATCCTTATGTGGTGCCAGCGTGCTATCACAGACGTGCAGGGTATCGCTGGTCGCATCCTGATTCTTGTCAGTGTATAAGAAAGCGTTTATGCAGACTGAGAGGCAGATAGCAAAGTCATTTTGAGGTTGATGTGATGAGTCATTGATAAATAGCATGTTCTCTTAGCTGTGATAGACTGAATGTTCATCTTCAAAACTGGGATTTATGGACAATGTTGAAAAAAATTGGTGCGGTTGGCGGTGCAGTTGCCCTGGTACTCTGTTGGCCGTTTGCCACGGGGCAGATCGGTGAGCGGATCTACTTAGATACGATCGGCCAATATGCCAACCCTTACCTGACGGTGTCTAACGACAGCTATGACCGTGGTTATTTGAGTGCCGATGCAGTGTCGCAGGTGGCCTTCAAAGGGGAATTGAAAACGGTTTTTGAAGATGAAGGGCTGCCAACGGTTTGGCGCATTCATCACCATGTGACGCATGGTGTGTTTGGCGTGAGCACCACCAGTGAGTTGATGGTGGATGCGGCGCTAAAACCGACGATTGAAAAACTGTGGGGCCAAGGTGTACCGCCGTTCACGTTAGAAACGGACACGGCTCTGACGCGCACAACAGACTTTACCTTAAAGGTGAATTCGCTCAAAGCGGGTGAAGCGACCGGTACGCGTGCAGAATTTGCTGCGTTTGATATGACCGGTTGGGTGGATGCCAAGGGCGCGGGTGAGTTCCAATACTTGTGGCCATCAGCCAGCCTGATCACGGAAGCCAATGAAGAAATGCGCCTGACGAGCCTGACAGGTGGCGGTAAAGGTCGACTGGATGGCCAGTTCTGGATTGGGGATCAGCATCTGTCGCTGGAAAGCGTGAGCTTTAATGATTTATCCAGTGATCAGCATGTTGGGATGGAAAAGCTGGCGGTGAGCATGAATAACGTGCTCTCTACGCCCGACGGAAAAAATGCTTCGCCATTGTTGACCAACAGCAATCAGATCAAGGTGGGCAAGCTGCGTTCGTTAGAAGGCGAGGAGTTCAGTAACTTCAACTTCCAAATGGCGTTCTCGGATTTGGATTACCCGTCGATTCATCAGCTCGGTGAATTCTCTGATGTGATGGACTCCACCATGACGGATGCGCAAGTGGAAGCGATGTCTAACGCGCTGGATCAATTGGTAGCGAAAGGGCTGAAATTTGCCATTAGCGATTTAAGTGTTGTGACGCCACAGGGCGATGTAAAAAGCCGTTTGACGCTGCAAGTGAAGCCAGGGTTAACCGACGCTTCGCAAAACTTGGCGAAGATTTCAGAAAGTATCGATGGGGATTTATTCCTGAGTCTGCCAGTTACGCTGGTGGATGCCGATCCGGCATTGAGCGAGCGCGCAGTCACGCTGGAAGAGAACGGTATCATCGAACGTACGGCGACCGATTACGTGGCGAAAATGTCGATTGAAGGCGATAAGCTGATCCTGTCTAACGGTGATCAATTGCCCATTGCGATGTTGCTGATGCTGTTCATGTAAAGGTTAAAAACAAACAACGGCGCGCTTTAGCTAAAGGCAAAGCGCGCCGTTTTAATGTGTTATGTAGAGCGGTTATTTATCGGTATGTCGTCTTGATCAGGGTTGTAGACGAATACTGTCGACATCAATTTGTGTCGAGCCCCACTCGTTGTCCACTTCACCACGAATAATCACGGTATGTTGCGGGTTAACGGTCAGTCCGTGCCAATCATCATGCTCGATCTCGATCTGCATTTCACCCGTATTGTCTTTGAATAAGTATTGCTCATTACCAAGAGATTGGCTGATCTGGCCCGTTAATTCCACCACGCTGTCATCGCTGGCCATCATGGCATGACTCACGGTTTGAATGGTTGATGCGCCAGGGCCGATAAAGGCGGCATTGGCTGCAGTGGCGGCTACAAGCAGCGACAAGGCAAGCAGTGTCTTTTTCATGATCCGTTTATCTCTCAATTAGAAATAGTACGTGGTGGCGACGTTGAACGAGGTCATGCTTACGTAGCTGTCGGCTTGGTATTTCACATTCGCACCGATAGTCAGTTGTGGCATCACCGCGTATTCCGCCCCGATAGACACGAGCCCACCGATTTCGTTGTGGCTTTGTGCCGCATGTGCCAGTTGGTTTTCTTTTTCGATGTCATCGTTTGAAATCAACTCAAACTCTTCAGATTGGCTCTGGCTTGCATCGTATTGAGTGTAAGTCAGGCCAGCTTTCACTTTGGCGCGCCACTGGTCATTGAAGGTGTACGTAAACACCGGTGCCAATGAAATTTGCTTGGCCTTCACCGACGCATCCCAGTCCATTTCATGGTGGTAAGCTTGACCGTCGAGGGTTTTCTGGCCCAAGTAATCAGAGCGGCCATCGCTTAGCTCAAACTGGCTGTAGCCCAGCTCAAGCGCCCATGCGTCATTGAAGGCATAGCCGATAAAGCCGCCAAGTACGCCATCGTCCAGCGAGGGTTGAAGGTTTACGCCCTGAGCGCTAAATGTGTTGTTAGCATCGTGGCTGGCGCTACCTATACCGTATTCAAGACCTGCATACGGCGCCGCGGTGGCAGAGAAAGATGTTGCAAGAAGGAGTGTGATGAGCGTTTTTTTCATGATTTTTTCTTTTTAGTTATGTTGACGTAACGTGTCTGGCAACGATTATGTGTGATGGCGCGTGAAGTAATCGTGAAAAAATTGTCATGCGTTGCTTTTTTTTGAGATCTGCGGTTAAGCCCGTCAAAGCAGGCATGAACAGTGAGAACCGTGGTAGATGCCCTCACGTAATGGCACATGAT
This sequence comes from Photobacterium japonica, assembly GCF_050337005.1. NCBI lineage: Bacteria > Pseudomonadati > Pseudomonadota > Gammaproteobacteria > Vibrionales > Vibrionaceae > Photobacterium > Photobacterium japonica. The sequence goes on from NZ_JAKJSN010000013.1 coordinate 86,610, forward strand.
AGCTATTGTCTATTGATGAAATTGCCAAATTCAATTTAGTAATTTCAAGGAAATAGGCGACACTTAATCAAAAGGAGGCCACAGAACGAAGGTGGCCACGTGTCAATACGGTTGCCCGCCTGAAGTGTGAATCACACATTGTTCTACTTGCCGGGTCACAGAGTGAATTAGGGGGATGCATGGAATCGTTAAAGGTTAAAGATTACATGAATGTGCGCCCAGTGACATTTGAGTCCGCAATGTCGTTGTCTCAAGCACTGGATAAGCTACTTTCATCAAAGCAAATTGGTGGCCCTGTGGTTGATGATTTGCATCACGTTGTGGGCTTCATTTCTGAGCAGGATATGATCCACAAGTTGTTGAAAGTGGGTTATCACTGTCAGGATACCCACAACGTGGGTGAGTGCATGCGCGTCGATGTGCTGACCGTGTCACCGAATGACTCTATCATTGAATTGGCTGATACCATGGCGGGTCAGAAACCGAAAATTTATCCAGTGATCGAAAATGAGCGTTTAGTTGGCGTTATCACCCGCCGCGATGTGCTGACGGCGATCAGTGATCAAATTGGTGATTGCTTCAAACACCCTGTGTAATCCTATCTGTTATGCTGTGTGGTATGACGAACAGAAAAGGCGCGTTAAGCGCCTTTTCTGTTTGTTTTTTCCATGTAGTGCATGTACACGACCAGACAGAAAGAGGGACGCTGAGTGACCACGCCGAAAACGCCATCATCCAACTTGCCACCCCAGCCAGGTTCACCACCAGTGCCATCGTCCTCTAAAGCGGCATCCGAACAGGCGAAGTTTGTAACCGGCTCACCCATGAAGCACATCATGGTGATGTCCGGCACGGGCGCTGTGGGTTTGATGGCGCTGTTTTTGGTCGATTTACTCGACATGTTCTTCATCAGTTTATTGGGGGAAATTGAATTAGCGGCGGCCATCGGTTTTGCCGGCACGCTGATCTTTTTTTCGACCTCTGTCTCGATTGGGACTTCGATTGCGATGGGGGCCTTGGTGTCGCGCGCGCTTGGCGCGAACGAGGCAGAAAAAGCCCGACAATTGACCGTCAACGTCATGATTTTTGCCGTGATCATTTGTACGGTAATGGTCAGCCTTATGCTGTGGCAATTGCCGCAGTTGCTCGCCCTGATCGGGGCAAAAGGCAACGTCGCGGCGGCGGCGACTGATTATCTGGTGATTTTGCTGCCCAGTGCGCCGTTTATTGCGATTTCTATGTCTGCCGGAGCCGCGTTGCGTGGCATTGGTGATGCGCGTCGTTCAATGATTGCCACATTGATTGGCGGTGGCGTCAATGCGGTGCTGGACCCGTTATTTATCTTCGGCTTGTCGATGGGGATGGAAGGGGCGGCGATTGCCTCGGTGTTTGCCCGTTTAGCGGTCATGGTGTATTCCCTGCATGCTGTGATTGTGCATCATCGGCTGGTGGCGCGGCCGCAGTTAGGGGCGTTTATTCGTGCGCTGCCGCCTATTTCTGCCATCGCTTTTCCAGCCATTTTAACGAATACCGCCACGCCTATTGGTAACGCTATCGTGACCAGTCAAATTGCCCAGTTCGGTGAAAGTTTTGTCGCCGGTTACGCGGTTATCGGACGGATTATGCCCGTCACGTTTGCCTTGGTCTTTTCATTGTCAGGCGCGATAGGCCCGATCATCGGACAGAACTTTGGTGCGGCACGCTGGGATCGGATTATCCGGTCGCTGACGGATGCGCTGATTTTTGTCTCGCTGTATTGCGTGTTGGTTTCGGCGCTATTGTGGATGGCACAAGACAGTTTGATTGCGATCTTCAGTTTGCAGGGAGACGCCGCGACGTTGCTGTCTGTATTCTGCAGTTATGTGGCGATCACCTTCATTTTTAATGGTGCCTTGTTTGTCGCCAATGCTGCGTTTAACAACCTGAACCGCCCGACCTGGTCAACGGCCTTGAACATGGGGAAAGCGACCCTAGGGACCATTCCATTTGTATGGATAGGCGGTCTATGGGGGGGCGCCAGCGGGGTATTGATTGGGCAAGCTATTGGCGGCATGGTGTTTGGTTGTCTGGCCGTGTGGCTTGTACGTCGCCAAGTGTTGTGCATGGCGAGGGCGCATGAACAGCGTGAGCAGCAAGATATTCTGGCACCGAGCGTGCCGCTGACACCGTTCTGTTCATCGCGAACTTACATGGGCCAAGAAGACGCCGTGGACGAGCCTTTTGTGGCGCCGAATAAATCGGCATCGTAATTTTTTATCCCATTATCACGGGATGAGAAAGCACTGCATTATCATGAATATTCGTATCTGGCGGTAACTTGGCAAGATTACTAATTTATTGATCTAACTCGGAGAAATTCACCGGTAAGCGGCGCAGAATGGCAATCTAATTTTGCTCTGCTGATACCTTGGAACGGTGTCGGTAGAACGTCTAGCCGCTCTGATTTTTCCCCTATTGATGGCATACCAAAGGACGAAGTCAGCGTCAGGCACCTTTTTTTGTGTTTTAAGGGAATAATGCCACCATGCGCCAATATCTGCGGTACATCGTACCAATCCTCATTCCACTCATTGTTTTACTGTTACCGGCTTCCGCGTTTCCCGTTGAAGGTCTGACTGTCGTACAGCAACGGGTAATCGCCATCTTCCTTCTTGCGGCTCTGTGTTGGGTCATGGAACCGATCCCTATCTATGCCACGTCTGTGGTGATCATTGTGTTGGAATTATTGCTGCTCTCCAATAAGGGCTTGTACTTATTCCGCAGTGAAGAAGGCCAACCTCACTTTGGTGAACTCTTAGCCTATAACGACATCATGGCGACCTTTGCCAGTCCGATTATTATGTTGTTTCTCGGCGGGTTCTTTCTGGCGATGGCCGCGACCAAATACCGCTTGGACGTCAACTTAGCACGTGTTTTGTTACGCCCGTTTGGTAACCAGCCGAAATACGTGATGTTTGGTTTGATGCTGATCACCGCAATTTTCTCGATGTTCATGTCAAACACCGCCACCACGGCGATGATGCTGTCTATTCTTGCCCCTGTTATTGCCCTTTTTGGACAGAAAGATCCCGGTAAAATTGCGTTTGCCTTGTGTATTCCTGTGGCGGCGAACATTGGAGGTATCGGTACCCCTATCGGCACCCCGCCCAATGCTATTGCCCTGAAATACCTGAGTGCAGAAAATATGATCACCTTTGGTGAGTGGATGTTCTTTGGTGTGCCGTTTGTGGCGGTCATGCTGGTGTTCGCGTGGTTCTTGATCAATGCCATGTACCCAGCAAAACAAGAGAAAATCGAACTGACCATCAAAGGTAAGTTCCTGAAAACACCGAAGGCCATTACCGTGTATATCACGTTCGCCCTGACGGTGATTTTGTGGTTGATGGGTTCGACACACGGCATGAACTCCTACACGGTTGCCTTGATTCCGGTGGCGGTATTCTCGCTGACGGGGATCATCAACAAAGAAGATTTGAAAAAGATTTCTTGGGATGTGTTGTGGTTGGTGTCGGGCGGTATCGCACTGGGCTTGGCGCTGGATAAAACCGGCCTTGCGAAGTTGGTGGTACACAGCATTCCGTTTGATGATTTCTCTCCGTATGTCGTACTGGGTGGCGCTGCGTTGTTGTGTTTGGTGATGGCAAACTTTATGTCACACACCGCAACCGCGAACTTGCTGATGCCTATTATGGCGGCGTTGGGCATGTCGATGACCTCGCTCGTGCCGTTGGGCGGCGAAATTACCTTGATTTTGGTGGTGACGTTCGCGGCATCACTGGGTATGTCGTTGCCGATCAGTACGCCACCGAATGCCCTTGCGCATGCGACGGGTCACGTGGAAAGTAACCAAATGGCCCGTGTGGGTGTGATTGTGGGTGTGGTCGGTGTGGCATTAAGCTTTGCTATGATCTGGCTACTTCACTTGATTGACCATATTTAAGAGAACCAGCATGCATCAACCAAAAGCCATGCAGCGCATTGTGGACGTGTACTTCCGCGATCCTGTCCGCACCACGGCGGTGAAGGCCGGCACACATGTCCTTACGCAAGACGGCTATAACGATAAGCTGTATTGGGTGAAAAAAGGTGAGCTGTCCGGTTATCTCAATAGCGAAGACGACAGTGAGATGACCGCCAAAGTGTTTCGGGTTGAGCAGGGAATGTTCTTTGGCGTTCACAGTTTTTTTGCGCAAACATTGATGGCTTCCACCACGGTGATTGCCGAGAAAGACAGTGAGCTATCATGGATTGATCTGAATACCCAAGCGGTTGAACCGGAAAATTACGGTTCGCTCAGTGAGCAGTTTATGCCCGTCATGGTGCATGAACTGGCACGCCGCCAAATGCTGACAGGTTTGCAGGCGATTGAAAAAGAAAAGGCCCTGCAACAGTTGTATGCCGCCGAGCAAATGACCACTTTAGGGCAGTTAGCGGCAGGTATTGCCCACGAGTTGAATAACGCCGTTGGGGTGATCAGCAGTAAAACGGAAGGCTTACAAAATGGAATCTGTCGGATTTTAGACGAGAGCAAACCGCATGTGAGCCCGTTTTTGGATCTTGGGATCTGCGAGGGTCAATCCGCCACGTCGGCTGAAGTGCGACAGCGGGCCAAACAGTTACAGCAGGATCTCGGCCTCGGCCGTGATCAGGCGCGGCAGTTGGCGCGGGCCTTACCCGAAGGGGAAGTACCGGATTACTGGTTAGAGAACGTCGACGATGCCCTGCAATACTGGGACATGGGACGGGATCTGCACGATATGCGCTTAGCGGCAAAACATGCCACCAGTATTGTGCGTTCAGTGAAGCAGTTGGGGGGCACGGATACCGCTCGCCAACCGGATGTCGATGTGAACGATACCATTCATAAGTCATTGTCACTGCTGCAAAGTAATTTGCGCCGGGTGAACGTGGTATTGCGTCCGGCGGTGTTACCATCGATCACGGCCAGTACGACCGAGTTGGTGCAGGTGTGGGTCAACATCATCAAAAATGCGTGTGATGCAATGGAAGAGACAGAGCAGCCGCAGATTGAAATCATCACCCGTCATTCAAAGAATCGCTTGCTGATCACGATCAGCAATAACGGACCCATGATTGATGAGGCCACGCGCCGCAAAGTGTTTCAACCGAACTTTACTACCAAGAAAGGGGGGCTATCGTTCGGCTTAGGCTTAGGGTTGTCTATCGTGCAGCGCATTGTCCACAGTTACGGTGGCACGATTGCACTGAAGAGCGACCCAGAGAAAACCAAATTTCGTATTAAATTGCCAATCGCGTAAGGGATGGTTAAGTGATGGACAAATTAAATATCATCTGTGTAGATGACCAGAGGGAAGTGCTGAGCGCCGTATTGAAAGATCTGTCGCCGCTGAATGATTTTTTCCATGTTGAAGACTGCGAATCCGCAGACGAAGCATTGGAATTAATGGATGAGTTGGATGCGGAAGGCGAATTCGTGGCATTGGTGATTTCTGATCATGTCATGCCGGGCAAAACAGGCGTGGAGCTACTGACTGAGATCTCACTGGATACCCGTTTTGCGAACACCAAAAAGGTGCTGCTGACCGGACAGGCGACCCACCAAGATACGATTGCAGCCATCAACCGTGCTCGCATTGAAAGCTATTTTGAAAAGCCTTGGAAAGCGGATACGTTACTGATGACCGCCCGTAGCTTGATCACCGAGTATGTGTTCGACATGGGGTTGGATTATCAACCGTGGATGGACATCCTCGATAACAGCGTGGTGTTACGCCGTCTAAGCTAATTGGTTTACTTTGGTGCCGTAACCGACACCGCACATAAAAAAAGCAGGCGATGGCCTGCTTTTTCTTTATGCATCATATACGTCGCCGTGGGGGTTAGGCCGCAATAATATTGTTGCGCACCAAGCCGCGTCGGATGTTTTTGCACAGCTTACCGAAGCGATTGATTTCATCAAACGTCGGCACATCACCGCGATGAATCGCATGCTCCCAATATGAGACTTCCGTTTCAACCAACTCCATCAATTTTTTCGGACAACCGATACAGCTATTGTCCGGTCCGCATTTAAACGTCTCTTCATCATACAGCGGCAGTTCGTCTTTCACTTGTTCGATGATTTGTATCATCGCTGTGGATCGATCAGGTTTACGGCTCATGGCTTGTCTCAGACTATTCATCTGCATTGGGTGGAAAGGGTCGACGATTATAACGGCAAGGCGGCGAGAGATACATGGGTAATGCGCGGGCTTTTTCGTGGTAGAGATATTCGGCGCGGTGAGTGCGTATTTGTTTTTATAAATAGGCTTAGATATGCAATTTAATTATAAATTAAACAGTCACTTGCGCATCATTTTTGCGGGGCATGTCATGGTTGAGTGTTATTAACAAAGTGGTAACTTGTGTAGCATGGGGTTTACTTATCTTAATTGTGTCATCTATAAGGAAAACCATGATGAAGCAAGGATGGCGATTAACCCGTGTGGCAACAATGGCAATGCTGCTTTCGGCCTGTGGCGGCGGAGGCGGCGGTGATTCAGCTGGGGAAGGCAATACAGGGGGCGGAAGTGGTGGAGAAGCGACCTGTACAGGAACGGATTTTACCTGTGCGTATAATACCGATGACATTACGGTAAATGTACACCTCACTGTTTCACCGGATTATAAACTACAACCACGCGCATTATTTGCCTCGGCGGCAGGCGCGTTATATCCCAGCAGTGATGAAAAGCTCATTATTCGTGCTGATGGACAAGACTATGACGCTGACATCCTCAATGCGACCCAAGACATGACGGTCTTTCCGGATGTGCCTTATGGTGCACCGGTGTATGACATTGAGTGGTACCGTGGTGGTGATTTAATTGCAAGTAAGGCGATTGAGCACTTGGCGACACCGGTATTCATTGCATCGGCAGGGCAACATGATGGATCTGACACTGTGGTGGTCGAGTGGGTTGAAGAGAGTGATCACACCTTTGATGTGGATTTGTACAGCCTCGCTTGTGATAAAGCGGATGGCACGGTGACGTATATTGAAGCTTTGACATCGGAAAATATTAATCCTGCTAATTCACCGTTTGAAATTTCACTGGTGGAAGATTATGGGGTGTCAATTGATGCGTTACAGCAGGACTATACCGCTTGCAACATGTCGATGTATGTGACGAGTACGCATGCTTTGACGTCACCGGAGACCCCCCCCCGTGAGTTGTTAATTCGCTCATCGAGCCCTCGCCAACATGAGGTTGCACTGTTCTAACTTGTTTGAGATCAGTAACGTGAGCCTTTCATCAGCCGCCTCGTGCGGCTGATTGTGTTTATGACTGTGGTAAGTGGCGAAGAGGCTTGTATCTAAGACGCTTTCTTACACTGTATCCATTGTTTTTTACTTTGCGGTGAGCGTTGAATTTTATTCTTTTCGCGTAATTGTTGAATCGCCCGGGTAAATTCTGGTTGGGTAAGCCCCAGTTCTTTTTGCAGTTTCGTGTTGAAGGCGCGCGGTGATGTTAACGCATTAAAGAGCCGGTCGGTGTGCTTTAGTGGCTGTGTATTGTCAGGTTTGTTAGTGGGCTTATTGATGAGCTTTTGAGGCTCAATCCGCGGCGTTAATGACACGACCGTGTCTTTTTTTGTGCGGACAATCTTGCATTTACTGCCGAATAACGCGCATTGTAATTCAAATGCACTGATCAAGTTTTCGTCGTTGGTATAAAGTGCCAGTGTACATTCACGCAAAATAGGGCAAGGCAGCGTACTCAATACGCGAGCCAGATAAGCGATGAGATAGAAATCGGCCTGATTGGCACCCGTGGGATAATCTGACAGGCACAAAAATAACGCACTATCACAGGCGCGCTTTACTGTGTCATCTTTGGAAAAAACAAACACTTTGTCCACCACTGATGCTTCAATTTTTTCCAATGCTTTTAAGCCAATATTTTCTGCATCGACAAAGATCATTTTCATCCGTCACCTCCGTGTCTACTGTGTGGACGTCTTATACACCCTACCTTATGGGCTAAAGGTATGACTGTAGCACGCTATTTTTTATGGGAAAAATGTCAATAACGTCGCTGAGTGGAGAGACGTTCGGTGATGCTGATGCAACATAAAAGGATGAACACATGCTACTACTGCTTCCCGCGCTGGCATTGCTCGGGTTTTATTTCTACTTCAATGGCACGGCGGGGCTGAATCGAGCGTGCTTGTTTGCAGTGACTCTGATGGCGGCTTATTGTGTCGTGTATTTCTGGCCTCCGATGGGGTTAGCATATAGAGGGTCAAACATGGGCGCGGTGTTTTATGGGCTTCCGCTCGGGGCTTTTGGGCTGTTGTTATGGGCAGGGGATATGGATGCCAGTCAAGAGGGGCAGTGGGTAGGAGGTGTATTGGGTGCGCTAGGGTTGGTGTCTGCCATCGCATTGCTGCTGTACTTTAAATTTTCGTACTGGCCCTCTTTTTAATTTTCAGGATTAAAACACGAAATCTCCTTGACCTTAGACCTAGCTCCAAGGTTTATAGTTTGAAGAGTCGCCAATAGGTTGGTGATCATTCATTACAAGGAGCGTGCCCATGTGTGCACAATGCAATAATAAGAAATTTCATGTTCATGCGGCTGCGGCCAATACGGCGTCAGTCGTCGTTGAAAATAACAGTCATACAGAGCCTTGTTGCGCGTCTGGCCATTGCCAAACGGCGTCCGCGTCAACCACGGATCATAATGTCACTACTGACGGTGAGCTCTCGGGCGACGACGATCCTGCTTCCTCTCCGGTACACGGTTTTCACGTTAATAAAATCACTTCCGCCGATGTACCTTCTTCTTCATCATGCTGCTCATCGTCGAGTGACTGTCATACACATGAGACAGTCACTGATGCGCCAACGGATGCCCCCACAGAAGCGCTCTCGCCCAGTAGTTACAACGCCACATTAAGCTGGAAAGTCGCAGGGATGGACTGCCCAAGTTGTGCGCGAAAACTGGAAAAAGCCATCATGACCTTAGACGGTGTTGTGTCGGCGAAAGTGATGTTTGCCACGGAAAAACTGATTGTCCACTGTCAATCAGCGACACAATCGGACGCCATTATTGATAAAACCCAGCAAACGGGTTTCCGTCTGATCACCACACAGCGTGATGCTGATGCCCCTGCGCCGTCATTCTTACAAGCGAATCTCGCGGTCATTGTGATCGCGGTGATGATGGCGCTTTCCGCGTTGCTCAATCAATACTCTGCTGAGTGGGGCTTGATGGCCTTTACGGCCACCACCTTGTTAGGGTTATTCCCGATTGTACGAAAAGCCATTGTGATGGCGAAAAACGGCTCACCGTTCTCGATTGAAACCTTGATGAGTGTAGCCGCGATTGGTGCGCTGTATTTGGGGGAAACCGCAGAAGCTGCCATGGTGTTGTTGTTATTCTTGATTGGTGAACAGCTTGAAGGTTATGCCTCGGCCAAGGCGCGCAGTGGGGTAAAAGCCCTGATGGCACTGGTGCCGGAAGATGCCAAGGTGATCTTGCCGGACGGTAGCCAAAAAACAGTCGCGGCCAGTGAGCTACAACCGGGCGATGTGATAGAAGTCGCCCCCGGCGGCCGTTTACCGGCTGATGTTGAATTGCTTGAGGGTAACGCCAGCTTTGATGAAAGTGCGTTAACCGGTGAATCCGTACCGGTCGAGCGTTTAAAAGGCGAACAAGTGATGGCGGGTGCCTTGGTGGCAGACAAAGTAGTGCGCTTGCGCATTGTGTCTGAGCAAGGGGATAACGCCATTGATCGCATTTTGCACTTGATTGAAGACGCTGAATCGCGCAAAGCCCCGTTAGAACGTTTTGTGGATCGCTTTAGCCGTTGGTACACCCCCGCGATGATTGTGTTGGCGGCGCTGGTGGTGGTGGTGCCACCGCTGTTTTTCGCCCAATCGTGGGATGAATGGTTGTACAAAGGCTTAACCTTGTTGTTGATTGCTTGTCCGTGTGCCTTGGTAATTTCCATTCCGGCGGCCATTACGTCTGGCTTGGCAGCCGCAACGCGCCGTGGTGCGCTGATCAAAGGCGGCGCCGCATTGGAACAACTGGGCCATATTGAAACCGTGGCATTTGATAAAACAGGTACGCTGACTGAAGGTAAGCCAGCAATGACGGATTTGATCAGCTGGGACGGTGATGATGATCGTCTGCTGCGTCAGGCTGCGGCCGTGGAAATGGGCTCGGCACACCCGCTGGCACAAGCGGTGGTGAATGCCGCTCAGGCGCGTGGATTGAGCGTGATCGAAGCGGCTGAGCGTCAAGCACTGGCAGGTCGTGGTATTCAAGGGGTGATTGACGGTGACACTGTGATGCTAGTGGCCGCTGATCGTCTGCCACAAGGGATTGAATTGACCGACGCGCAATCGGCGCAAGCGTTCGATTTAGAAGGTGAAGGTAAAACCTTGGTTGTGGCGCTGCGTAATGCGCAGCCGGTTGGCTTGATTGCATGGCGTGATAATTTACGCCCAGACAGTGCCAAAGCGATCAAAGCGTTGAATACGATGGGGATCCAGACGGTCATGCTAACTGGCGACAACCCACGTGCTGCCGCCGCGATTGCCCGTGAAATCGGTATTGATTTTAAAGCGGGTTTGCTACCGGAAGACAAAGTGCAGCAGGTGGAATTGGCCAACCAGACTCGCAACGTGGCCATGGTTGGTGACGGCATTAATGATGCGCCAGCCATGAAAACGGCGTCTATCGGTATCGCGATGGGAGGGGGGACCGATGTCGCACTGGAAACCGCCGATGCTGCGTTAACGCATAACCGTGTGTCTGAACTGCCGATGATGATCGCGCTGTCGAAAGCAACTTTGGCCAATATTCGCCAAAACGTGGCGTTAGCGCTGGGCTTGAAAGGTTTGTTCTTGGTCACGACCTTGTTAGGCATGACTGGCCTGTGGGTAGCGGTACTGGCTGACAGTGGTGCCACCGCGCTAGTGACCCTTAATGCCTTACGGTTACTCAAGTTCAACTACAAAGAGTGATTGTTTGAGGTCAACATCGGTCATAACACGAGCACCTTAGGGTGCGCTTGTTATATTTAAGCATATTCAAGCAAGCGGGAGTGAACCGCGTCGCAACATGCGCATGAGTCATTAAAATTCACGTTGTTGCATATTGGTGGCTTTAGTAGGATGAAACGCATCAACAGAGGGCGAAATTCGGATAGTTAATCGCGAATCTGCATCGGTTATCACTCGGGCGAATTTTTAGTAAACAATGATTTATTCCGAGTAACAGACTAAATGGAGATTTTATGTTAAAGACGACGACGTCAACGGTTGATGGCAAGGAAGTTGAAGCGTATCTGGATATCGTGGTTGGCGAAGCGATTTTAGGTGCCAATATCTTTAAAGATATTTTGGGCTCAATTCGAGATGTCATCGGTGGCCGTTCAGGTGCTTATGAAGAAGAAATGGGCAATGCACGTACTATCGCGCTGGCTGAGATGGAGTCTCATGCGCGAGCATTAGGGGCTGATGGTATTATTGGTGTTGATATTGATTATGAAGTCGTCGGTCAAGGTGGCAGCATGATGATGGTCAGTGTGAGTGGTACTGCCGTACGCTTCAAAAAACGATAATTATTCATTGTCGTTGAAATGAGAGGAATAAGTGAGGGGACGAGAGTGCCTGAACTTTTCCTCTTTTTTTGTTTTTAATACGTTTTGTTTTTATTACGGTGGCGGAACCATGTTCATTAATATTGAGCGTCTCATTTTGTATAGCTGTGTGCTTTGTTTAGTATGTCTACCTACGTGGTCTTGGGCTGATTCGTCAAAAGACTACCATGCGTTGACGATGATGTTCGAGCAGGCTTACGCCACCGATGATGATGCAGTAGCGCGTGCTGCTGCGCTTCAACAGTTGGAGATGGATCCCAGTGATTCACTGGCGTTTTTGAGGCTGGCGTTGGTTATTGGCGATCAATGTGATGAAGTAAAACCGTATTACCGACAATATGGTTCAGCGGTTCCTGAGGGGATCACGCACATAGCGAGGCAAGTCATCAATAAAACGTGTGGTACGGAACTATAACGGAGCAGGTTACGTTACGTCTTTTTACCATCCCATCTGGCCATTTTGCTGGTGGTTAAGGCGGCTGATTGAGCGAAAGTCGCGGGGTGACAGTTCCGTATGGCGACGGAAAAACTTCGCGAGGTTGGTCGCTTCTTCAAACCCTAACTGAATAGCAATCTCCCCAATCGACAAGGCGCTGTAGGCCAGTAGACGCTTGGCTTCCAGTAATAACCTATCATCGATCAGGCTTTTGGCACTGCTCCCTGTTTGTTGCTTGCACACACTGCACAATTTTTTGCTTGAGCACCCCAACAGGTTGGCGTAATCCGCCACGTGGTGATGCAGGGGAAAGTGTTGCTCTACTGCCGCGCGAAAACGATCAAATAACCCCGTCGGGTGTAATTGCGTGACCGGTGCTGACTTGAGATTGGCACGGTAAATACGGTGAATTAAACTGCGCAACAGACAGTGCAGCATGTTATTGCGGTGAGGCTGGCTGCTCTGAAATTCCGCATAGAGCTCAGCAAAAGAGGCGGCTAAATCCGGCGCGTGGTAATGGTTGGTCTGCTCAAACAGGGCGATCACATCCGGCTTGAAGGTGTCATCGGTACCGCCAAACAGCATGTTGTCGGTGAATGTCATGACATAGCCATCGGAGTGATCATTAAGGATAAAGTGGTGGATTTGATGGCGAGCGATCAAAAAGAGGCTGCCAGGCCGATAGCGAAATGGCTTTGTGTCGATCATGTGTTGCCCTTCGCCCTGATGAATATAGATCAGTGAGTAGAAATCCAACCTGTGCGGCGTGGTGAGCGGATAACGGTCTTTTTCTGCAAACAGGGCACGCAGCGGGCGCAATGTCATTTCAACAGGATTGCAATCTTGGTTATTGAATGCAATGCGTTGGATGGAATAGTGTTCTAGGGCATGTGGTGGCATAGGGATAACGCTCTTTACAATCTCGCGGTTACTTTATGAACTGTGAGCGATTTGTCTTTGATTTACATTCGGTTTTAGGCAGGGCGATAGGTGATATCGCCCTTTATTGATAGAAGTGTGAATGTGCGCAGGGTCTATCACTGCATGAGTCGATTAGCCCGTTTTGTTTACCAACCTTCTGCTTTAGAGGTCTCTGCATTCAACTCGGCAAGGCGTTTGTAGTCAATCTTCGCTGGGGCGGTCACGGGCGCTTTGGCTTCGGTACGCAACACGCGGTAAATCGCACTTTGCTGTTGCGAATGGGCCTGTAAGTTCATCGCCGTTTGCACGACGTGAGCCAAGATCAGTCCGGTAGCAACGATAAAAAAGATGACAGAGAGTTTATCGCGCATGTGGTTTCTCCTGTGGCTTTGTCGGACGAGCAGGACGCTTCTTCTTGGTCAGTGATTTCCCCCATTGCTTCACAGCACGCAGGAAGGCCATGGTCTGGGTGATCGGACATAAGCTTTGGCACCATGGTTTGTGGACAAACAACGACGTCAGCACCACAAGGATGGCTAAGGCAAACAACAGTGGCCCACCAATCATGTTAAACGCCATGCCGAACGGCTCGAAACTGAACGACGACGGGCTGCGGAAATACAACCCCAATGCCAAGGTGAACGTGACCAGTACGCGGGGGAGCCACAACATCACAGGGTGATTGGATTTACACGCTTTGGCCTTGTTGAGTTTGCCGACACATTCTTGCGCAGCCCCGAACGGACATACCGTATTGCAATAGATGTTTTTGTTCGAAAACAGCAAATAACCGACGGTAAGCAATAGCAGCATCAGCGAGGTGTAACTGGCCACGCCCCCCATCCAGAAACCATTCAGCACATAGCCGACGGTGCCCAAACCAAAAGGTGCAGCGGCATAGAACCCCAGCATGATCAGTGATACGCCCATAATGGTGCGACGACCCGCCACTTTCCATTTAAAACCCGCTTGGTTGATCACCATGGCGGCGACAAACAGCACAAGGGCCAATCCGTCCATCCAATTGGGCAAGGTTAATGCTGACGTTGAGGCAAGCGGGATCGCTTGTTGTAATCCGTCGCGCGCACTGTGCTGGCTGCTGGTCAGTATGGCGTGTTGAATCGCCTTGCTGGTCAGGGTTGCCCCCGATATGCCATCGACAACCGCCAAGGTGGTGGTCAAAGATTGCGCGTTTTGATCTAAAAAGGCATCCACAAAACCGCTGTCAGTGACTTGGCGCAGATAAGATTCGGTTTCTGCACTGGCCGTAATCGCAATACCACTGAGTTTGCCGGTGTTATCGATCGCGGTAACGATATCTAACGGACCGCCATAGCCGATGGCGGTGGCACGGGAAAGCCATGCGATCGGGGCTTTCTGAGTGTGGTTGACGTCAAGGCCGTTATCTCGCGCACGTGCCTGCCACAGGTTTTCACCCGCTGCGGTGTACACCAGACCGCTTGACGTGGCTTGTGATAAGGTTTGTTGCACGCTGGCATCTTGGCGTAATCCCCCAAAAAACCACGCAAGCAATAAGATCACGAGTGTTGCGACAATGGCGATTTTTTCTTGTTGGTCGCGTTTTAAGCGCATGCATGATCCTCCTTGTTATCGTGGGCCGTCGTGGTCATCGCTTCAGGCGCGACAGCCACTGTCTTAACAGGTTGCGTCATGATCGTGACTTGTTGGCGAATCGTCGCGATGGCATCGGCATACGGTGCGGTGGCTTGTGGATGCATGCCCTGTAAAAAGTAATAGCAACGCTCTGCTTCGGGGTACCGTTGCAATGCAAACAAGCATTCAAATTCCAGCGCGGCACTGCGTACATTGTACGGTTCAATCACTTTCAGGCGCATCAGGTCGTTCAGCGCCGTTTGATATTGCTCGGTACTGACCAAGCATTCTGCACGGGCAAGGTAAAGGCCCACTTCGTCTGGCATGCTTTCCAGCGCGAGGTTAAGGTAGTCGGCGGCGGTATCTTGCTGCCCCATGGCTTTGGCGGTCAGCCCGAGGGTTTTGTGTAATTCAGGATGGGCATCACCCAAGGTGAGCGCATGCTGCAAGGTGTGCCAAGCCGCGTCGGTATTGTCGAGTGATAAATGGCATTTGCCCAACGCGATCCATGATCCGGCAAAGTCTGGGGATAAGGCACTCGCTTGCTCAAAGCAGGGAATGGCCTGCTCAAAATCTTCCAGTTGGTACAAGCACACGCCTTTGTTGTGCCACGGCCCCGGCAGGGTGGGATGACGTTCAATCACTTGATCAAATGCGTGCAGCGCATCGGCATGGCGCCCTAGGCGTAAGTACTCGCCTGCGAGGTGGAAATACGGTGCGTAGTTGTCCGGTTGCTGCAATGACATCGCTAAATAACACGAAATTGCCGCCTCAGGTTGCCCCAAAGCAGACAAGGCTTTGCCGCGCAGTAATTCTAATGCACTGTGCGTGGTTGTGGTTGTGGTTGTGGCTGCCGTTGGATCTACGTGGTGCGACGAGTCGTGTTGTTGTTCACGCTGTTGGCCTCGGCCAATGCAGGTCAGTGCCGATTCGGGTAGCCCTAACTGAATTAAACCGGCGAGAAAATGCTGCTGGTGTTCGGCGCCGATGCCGTTGCTGCCCAGCCCATCAAACCCTAATTGTGCCAGCCAAAGGTTGATTTCCGTTTGCAGGGCTTGGTGTTCAATCCAACCATACAAGGCCGCCGGTTCATCACCATTCAGGCTGTTGACGCGCTGACTGAGCAGGGATTTAGCTTGCTCACTCACGGCCAATGTAATGGCATCAATATCGAGTTCAGACTCAAGCGTATGCATGCACAGTGAGGAAAGGGCAGTAATTTGATCGAGCGTGTGTTGCGATAACATGGTGATGTCTCTTGGTGGAGTTTCTTGGTGATCGTCTCAGGGTGTGACCCTACGCAAGCGCAGGGTCAACAGTGGTTCAAAGCGGTAGATCAGGACGCTGAAGCCGCGTGGCGATCGCGCAGCCAAACCAGTAGACGCGCAATACCAAAGCCGGCAATGACTAACGCCGTGCCGACGACGCCAAGGAAGTACCAACCGGCATTCCCTTCATTTTCCCCGAGTAAGGTAAAGGCACCGGCAATCGTGAGTAGAAATGAAGCCCACCAACCGCCAACCAATACCCACTTGGCCGGGTTCATGTTAAGTTTGAATTCTGCCGCCCAGTAGCGTGCGTTCTGAAACAAATAAAGCTGCATTGCGCCCATGACCATCCAAAATAGCGGGTCGAGCAAAGTTGCTTGTGGAAACATTAGATCCCCTCCCAGTTACCGTCGTAGTGCCAGGTTTTATCCACGTTGAAGAAGTTTTCCGTACGCATCCATTCCGGTGGTTGGTGGTAGCCCGCCATGTGGCCGCCGTTCCAATCGCCGTGGTAGGCTTCTGCTTCTGGGTAATAGAACATGTTGTGCTGCATCGCTAACAGCGCGGTGCGGGTTAAGCCCGTTTTATCGCGCGGATCGGCTTCACGCACAATGGTGTGGATCCAGTTGTTCTTACGGGTGTAAGGACACACCGCAATACAGGCGCGACAGCCCATCCCCATGGCCGTTGGGCCACTCTGCCACATGCGGTAGCAGCTATCTTGGTTGAAGTCGTAACGCTTGAAACCACGGATCACGGTATCTGGCTTGTCAGACAGAGAGATAGAGCCTGACGGGCAGCTAGTCGCACAGATCTTACAGTCCTGACAGAAGTGCTGCATGCCCAGATCAACCGGCTTGTCATGCTCAAGATCGATGTCTGTCACCAATGCCGCCAAACGAATATTGGTGCCCAATTCCGGCGTCATCAGCGTACCGTTACGGCTGGCTTCACCTAAACCGGCCAGTACGCCTAATGGCGGAATTGTCATTTCATAATCGTTGCCCGGTACCTGACAGCGAGAGCCGTAACCCAGTTCACCAAGGAAGATTTGCAGCTTACCGATCGCTAAACGGCACTTGTGGTACGCATCGTACGAGGTGGAATAGCCGATCGCTGAATACATCGGGTCCCAGTTCATTGGAATGCCGATCACGATGATTGATTTCCAGTGTGCTGGCACTTCGTCGCCCCAACTCTCAACACCGCGCATCATGTTTTTAAAGATGAACTCTTTGTGTATGCCGGTAATGCCCACCAAGCTCGCGCCAAATTGGTGCGCCATGGTTTTCACTAATTCAGACGCATGCTGTGGCGATTTGAAGTCCAGTTTTTTACGCGTTGGATCGACAAAATAGTAGTCAGCGACTTCCGGCGGCCCTTCTGGTGGCTTAGGGAATTTAATCGGGTGGTCGTGAGTGCCGTACGCCGCTTTTTCGTGGGCGCAGTCGTATGCCCAACCAATGGCGAACTGATCGCGTAAACGTTCAATATTGGCTTTACGGGATTCGTTTTCACGGAAGGCACGTAGCATCTCTTCGAAGCGATCCGGCATATCCCGGTAGTAAACGCGGATACGTTCGTCAGGGAAGGTTTCTAGCCCCATGTCCGGCGTCCAACCTTCGTTAAACGCATTACGGAAGCTACCGGTACGGTTAAACAAGTGAGACGCCCATTCTGGACGTTCAATCTCGGCCACCTTACGGAATGTTGGCGGGTAATCGACGCGGAACGAATCACGGTCAAAGAACATGTCTTTGCCTTCTTCGGTGCGTCCCCAGCCTACATAGCTGTCAGGATCGCGGCCTAGTTGGAAGCCTGCACCAATGGCACCGGCAACAGACGCCGCCACTGCGGTCGCGCCGCCAATTTTCAGGAAATTCCGTCGTGACGGATTTGCAACGTCTTGCGTTGCCGCATGTTTTTCGTGGGTCATCACGCTCATCCATGGTTAACATTATGCTCGGACAGAGCAAAAATCAGTGATGAGTAAATTGTCAACGATGCGCCTAGTGGTCAAAAGGTAGATTTCCGCCTTAAAGCGATAAAAAAAGCCATTTTTGTTGAGCGAATGTTACTTATTGCTGGTTTTGTAGACGAACGGTCTGTCGATGGACGGTTTTTTAGGGAGATTAGTGGAGAGGGCGACATGGAGAAAAAGGAAAGAAGAACCAAAAGAAGAGCAGAGAGAGGAATAAACGAGAGGGAAATATGGCCCAATCAAACGAGAGGGCCATATATGTTTTTAATTAAGCGTAAAAAGCTCAGAGAGGCGATTTGGCGTGGTTAGAAGATTAACCTGCCGCCAACCATACGCCCACACCCATCATCATGGAGCCCGCAATGCGGTTCAGTAGCTGTACATTGCCACGTTGCTGCAAAAACTTACGCAGGGTGCGACCACCGCTGGCGTACAGGATCAAACAAAGGAACTCGGTCACCAAAATGATCGACACCAATACCGCCAACTGCGGGGCCATGTCTTTTTGGGTATTAATGAAAGGCGGCAGCAGCGAGATCATAAACGCCCAGCCTTTCGGGTTGGCAATCGCCGTGACAAAGCCCTGCAGTGCTAATGCACTTGGCGCGGTGTCGACTTCGGCATCCAAGTCATCGGGAATAGCCAGTTTACCGCGCGAGCGCCACATTTGAATGCCCAGCCAGAACAAGTATGCGCCACCTGCATATTTCAGGAAGAAGAAGATAGCAGGGTAGTTCAGCATGATAGCGGCTACGCCAATCACGGCGGAAATGGCGACCAATCCCACCCCAATCAACTCACCCCACATCATCGGTAAGCTACGTCGTACCCCAATGGTCATGCCGAGGGTCATCGCCAAGGTCATACACATGCCTGGTGTGACGGAAACAAAGAAGAAGGTCGGAATAAAAACGGCCAGTAAGGCAAAATCCAACATGTTGGGTACACACTCCAAAAGAAGAGGAAGAAAAGAGCCGGAAGAATTGGCGAGAATAGCGTTGGAGTCAAGAAAAATGTGGCAATTGTGGCGCATAAGAAACCCGATATTAAGGCCTCTTGCTGCTGGGTGAAAAATCATCAAAATGGCGAAAAATCTGTGATAAAGGGCAAGAGCAATCGATTTGCTGTGATGTAAATCACTTAATTATGAAAAATGAAAATCAATGATTTTCACTAACTGTGATCACAATCACTCAAAGGGGGCGCGTGATGGGCTATCGTTATCGGGAGATTTTGTGAAGCCGTTACCCTCATTCACCCTATTGACGGCAATAATAAGAAAAAGGATACCAGTATGTCTGACAACGCAGTTTTCCACCTTGGCGTAAATAAAGCTGATCTGAATGGTGCTGAATTAGCGATTATTCCGGGCGATCCCGCTCGCGTAGAGAAAATCGCGAACTTGATGGATAACCCTGAGTTCCTTTCGAGCTCACGAGAGTACACCGTTTATCGTGCCAAACTGGATGGGAAATCTGTGGTTGTGTGTTCAACCGGTATCGGTGGCCCATCAACGTCTATCGCGGTAGAAGAATTAGCACAGTTAGGCGTACATACTTTCTTGCGTGTTGGTACCACAGGCGCGATTCAGCCAAATATCAATGTGGGTGAAATGATTGTGACCACGGGTTCTGTGCGCCTTGACGGTGCTAGCTTGCACTTTGCCCCAATGGAATTCCCAGCCGTGGCTGACTTTACCGTTGCCACTGCGATGAAAGCTGCGTGTGATGCAGAAGGCGCGACCGTACACACAGGTGTAACGGCATCAAGCGACACCTTCTACCCAGGTCAAGAGCGTTACGACACATTCTCTGGCCGTGTGGTTCGCCGCTTCCAAGGCTCGATGAAAGAGTGGCAGGACATGGGCGTACTGAACTTTGAAATGGAATCAGCGACCTTGTTGACCATGTGTGCAAGCTCAGGTTTGCGCGCGGGTTGTGTGGCGGGTGTGATCATCAACCGTACGCAAAAAGAAACCCCAGATCACGAGACATTGAAGCAAGCGGAAACCCGCTCAATCAAGATTGTTGTTGAAGCGGCACGTCGCCTCGTATAAATGAACACTTAGCACATCCGTGTGATGTGAATGAATGATAAAAAAGCCAGCGTAAATACGCTGGCTTTTGTGTTTTTACTGCTTTTGTATGTCTACTAGATGAATGCGTCAGGTTACTGACGACTAGCAATCACTCATGATTTTGTGCGCTTGGCCGCCTGCATCTTTGAACCAGCTGTGCAGGTGTGTTTGCAAATCACCTAATTGCTCAGGACCGATGATCGCCAAGCCCAAATCTTGTGCACGCACCAAATCATGATGACGCAACGGACGGAAGCTCACCAGCATCGCACGGGCTTGCAGGCCACCCAATAGATCGCGCAGTGATTCCAGCTTGTACAGCGTGTCATCGCCGTCATCACGCATGCCTTTGGTCTTACATTCAATGATGTGCAGCTTGTTATTCACCACGGTTGCCACATCCAGCTCGTTACGCACTTCACGCTCACCAATTTTACGGTAAACCTGCACGCCCAGTGAGTGGTCTTGAATGGTCGGTAAATCGTTCTGAATCGCACGCACCGTACTGTGTACTAAGTTCTCTAACCATTCCCCGTTGGCAAAACGGCGCGCTTCTTCATGCTTAAAGGTCAAAATGCCATCGTGGTAGGTCGCCAGACCGGTTTCTTCCAAATCAGTCAGCAGGGTGTTCAGCTCTTTATAGCCTTGCTGCTTTTCACTTAGCTCGACATCCAAACGCTGCTCTTTACGACAGGTGGTTGCCAGATAGTTTAAGGTGGCAAGGCCAGGGCCTAGCTCTAATGCGGAACCCGCCCAGCGTTGGCCCAGTTCCCACAGTTGATCATTGAGGGCTTCAGGGACCAAGTTTTCAGGTAGCTCGCTGCGGGCCCCAAAAATGGTCAGGTAGTCGGTCAATTGAATGCGATCTTCCACTTGCTGTTGTGGGCGACCAGCAGGGTATAACCAGCACATCTCATCACTGAAAGGTTCAATGACATAAATAGGCCAGTGATAGGTGCGGAACACTTCATAGGCAGAAAGCAGACGGTGACGCAGGCCGCAACTGGCGTTAAACCATACTTCGGTGCCTTCAGCTTTTAAGGTTTCAGCGAGTTCGACAATGCGAGCGCGGATGCCGGTAATGTTGATAGAGTCAGGAATAATGCAAAATTCTGCCGCGATGTTACGTGGTGTCAGAATGGAGGCTAAGCGTTCGTATTGATCGCGTTGTGATTCCGTACCAATGAAAATCATCTTGTCGGCAGGAATGCCGTGATCAAGAAGGGGGGTGATCAGTCTTACAGGATCCTGATCGATAATGCCAACGTGAGTAATCATAATTATCCTTCAGCGTTCAATGCAACGCGTGCCGGCTCTCAATAGGATGGTATATAAAGTTGGGGGCGCGTGCACGTAGGGCGGCAATGTTCGCTATTATTCATCTTCATTAATATATATGGATTGCATGTCCAGTTTTCAAGCACGTCTTCAATGTAATTGATTTTTATGCGCTGAATGTCTGCCGCATGTCAGGCTTGTGCATCGAACACGTTGAAATCCGCTTGTGTAAAATGCACCGTATATCAATGAGTAACCCAAACTGTGATTTAGTTCAATTTTCTTGGTGGAAATCACCGTTGAGAGCCAGATAGGCGGCAGAAGTGGGTCAGAATGGTGAAAAAGTGGGCGGGGTATCAGGGTGGAGATTGTGTATTGATTTTCAGGTTAACAGGTCGTTTGCATTGTGGTTAATGTGATAAAGGTATCAATATGGTTTTATTCATTTCATTGAGTAATCAATAATTTGATATCCCTCTATGTTGTCGCGGCAAAATTCCGTTATTAAGCAACCTTAATCAGTGGTAGCGATAAAATGAAGAAGGTTGTTTGATGAAAAAGTCTGCATTGGCATTGTCCGTCTCTTTGGGGGTAATCAGTGTGATGGGATTGACGGGGTGCGGCGGTGGCGGTAATGATTCGTCAGCCACAGGGGCTGTTACTGTGAAATCCATGACGGTTCCCGTCGCGGGGTTTCAGACCCTGCAAGATCGCTCGCATTCAGTGGCAAGCCGTGCCATGAGCGCGAACAGTGCAGTATTGCCGGATGATCAGGCCAGCCGCTACGTCTACCGTAATGCAACGACGAATGAAGTGGGATCGGTGCATTTCACGGGGGAAGAGGCGAGTACCGATGATGTCGTGACCATGCCAACCTTGATGATTGAACGCATTGTCGATATCAATCCTAACTTTTCTGCCATTAACTTTGATCAAGTCAGCGTGGCGTATGGTGATGCCACCGCAACAGGGAAATACACCCTGATCCTAGATAAACGCACTGGAACTTTGTATTCGCTGCTTGAAAACGGCAAACCGACCTACGTTGATATGCAAGCAGAAAAAGAAGTGTGGTACACCCATACTTCCCACACCGCGATGGCTGCGGATCCCGAACGTATTTACTTGAAACCTAAACATGGTTCACCGTATCAATTGCTGACCGCAGAGGTAGAAGGCGATGCGATGGTATTGCGCGGTATCACCTTAGAGGGGGATTCGGGTTACAGCATGGCAAACAGCCACGGGGATATTTTGGCTCTGCGTGATGATATTGGCACAGGGGGCAGTATTATTAATCCGCGTTTGGTCTGGGTGGATAAAACTACGCAGCAGCAGTCTGTGTTGCCTCTGGAAGGTGGCGAGTGGGCATTCACCACGCTGTTTGAACATCAAGATACGTTTTTTATTAAACAGATCAACCATGGCAAAACCTTTGTCGTCACGCTGGTAGATGGCAACGTTACGTTAACGGAATCCGCATGGAAAGATACTGCGGGTACAGAGTTTATGCCAGACATTAACGGCTGGGCGGTTAAGCGTGATAACTACACCATGAACAGCTATTGTCAGGTTACGGCATTCAATAATGAAGCCAAAGAATTTGAAGAGGTAGTGAAGGAGCACCGTGTCGATCATGCTTTTTCAGTGATGGCGGGGGAAAACGCCCTATTTTGTATTAACTCCGCTTACGCAGGAAATGATCCGGAAGCACATCCTCAAATTTTCCGTTTTGATACCGAAACCAAGCAGTTTGATAGTCCAGTCACCGCAGACGCAGGCACCACGTTAGATGCCACCGAGCGTTTTGTCGTGGTGAGTGATCACGAAGTGATGTTCTATTCTATGCGTGATGAAAACGGGCAATTTACCGAGTATTACCTGAACCTCGAAAACGGTGAACAGACGCAAAAGAAAACCGACCAATTGAGTGTGATGATGCTGCAGACGTACCCTGAAAAAGGGTAATTTGCGCATTAATGTTGTGCAGGGGCGAGTCAGAGAACTTGGGTATAGAACATCGAAATATAGAGAGAAAGACATTGTTAGATACGATAACAAAAGGGTTGGATTTAGCTTCAGATATACTTTCGTATATGCGTGAAAGTGATGACAAGAACAGAGAGATCAATGAACGCCATCATGAAGATGCCATGATGGCACAGGCGAATCTCATCACTGCAATTAAAACGTCTTCAGCGCTCTTAGTTGAGCATATAGAAGGCCAAACCGATAGGGTTATTGATAAAATTGAAGTTGAACAATTAGAAAGAATCAGTTCAACCATCGAAGTGATGAAATTAGCCATTGAGCTAGAAAATAAAGCGCTTATTGAAACAACATTAGCCAGCTTGTTGCCATTATCCAAGTATGCGCTGACGAGATTGAATGAAAAAAAACAGCAATGGTTTTTGCCTTGGATACAATCGAGTTCAATCTGTTTGGTTGCTCTGACGCTGAGTGCCGATTCAGAGAGAGTTAGGTTGGTATTAGCACGAGAAGAAAAAGTGTTAAGGTTAGAAATTCTTAATCAGCTAAAGCAGACATTATTGAGTCAGCCTGATGTTCCGTGGGTAGCACTGTCTGATTTTGTAAATGGGAAGAGTGAGCATCTTTTAAAATTAGTTGATGTGAAGCCAGCGGTAAAAGAGGTGTTTTTCGATCAAGCATCTCTGAAAAAAGAGTCCAACTTGCATGTAGATCAAATCCTCACGTGTACAGTCTCTGAGGTTGTTAAAAAAAGTCACTCTAGAGTCAATGTCAACGACGTCATCATGATTATGGATATAGAGACAAATAAAGTGGCGGTAGAGTTTGAAATCAAAGCTCAACAGTCAGGATTGATAGGCAAAATTTTTGTGAATGTAGGGGATGAAATCGAAGATAACGCGTTGCTGTATTCATTGGGATAAAGCGTGAAATTGTCGTTTATAAATAAAGAGCTAAACACAAAAGCGTACATCAAGGTACGCTTTTGCATGCTCTCTGAAACCAATCGTATTAACTGTGGTCGATTATTGTGACGTTTACGTAAAATAAATGTTTCTCACTACACGCAATGGTGATATCTTCTCAATCGCAGCATAAGGGGCTGAATTTTATGCTGTTTACATTATTTTTATTTGTTAATGGAAAGTAACATGGATAATGCAATCCGACTACGTGCGCTTGAGCAAACTGACCTTCGTTTTATTCACCAGCTGAACAACAACCGTTCGATCATGGCCTACTGGTTTGAAGAGCCGTATGAATCCTTCTATGAACTGGAAGAGTTGTTCCGCAAGCACATTCACGATAGCAATGAGCGCCGATTTATTGCAGAAAATATCGACAACCAGCCGATTGGTTTGGTGGAATTGGTAGAAATCAATACGATTCACCGCAATGCGGAATTCCAAATCATCATCGCCCCTGACTACCAAGGTTGCGGCTATGCGCGTGTGTTGATCAACAAAGCGTTGAACTATGCCTTTACTATCTTGAACCTGCACAAGGTGTACTTGCACGTGACGGTAAGTAATGAAAAAGCCGTTCATTTGTATGAAGACTGTGGCTTTATTGAAGAAGGCCATTTGGTGAAAGAGATCTTCGTTAACGGCGAATATTGCGACATCAAGCGTATGTACATTCTGCAAGAAGACTATTTAGCGTCTCGCAAGAAAGCACAGTGAGATTAACGGTTCCCATTCGTTAAGCTAAAGTACAGACACAAAAAAGCGCGCCCTGAGGCTACCCTCAGAGCGCGCTTTTTTATTATTGTCATGCGAGAGCGCCGCGTTCCGGACAAGTTTGTATCTTGTGGCACACTCTATTTGCAGCAATTGCGAGCAGATTCATGTTTGCATCCTTCTTTTTCGATAGTGATGGGGGAGTTGTGTAGTCTCCTTGATGGCATGGGTGCCATGTTGGATTTATAAAACGAGAACAGTGAATCCAATAGCGATGAAATGATCACAAGGATGAAAGAGAACAAATGAAAGCATATTCAATAGGATTAGTGTCGACGTTATTTTTACTCGGATGCGGCGGCGGAGATGGTGATAGCAGCGCGAATGGTTCAGGGACGACGACCCCGACCACTGGCGAAAACTCATCAGCGTGTTTCAATTCGGATGTGTACCAAATCGGTACGGAAGTGGTCGAAGAATATGCATTGATGACCAATGGTATTGATATCGGGACGTATACCTCGCGCGAAGTTGTTGCGAGAACACTGAGTTATGAAGGTTATAACAATGTGCTAGAAATCGAAAACAGCGATAGTCTTGATGGCAGCGGGAGTGCCTTTGTTGTCGTTGATGATGCGGCGAAATCAATTCGCACGCTGGGTTCATTGACAGCTGAAGGCGTTGATATCAAATATAAACCGAGTGGGCTATTGCTAGAGTACAACCTTGATATGGGTGAAACGCGTGAGTACTCACCCGTGACGGTGCTAGAAGATGGGGTGGATGTCGGCACAATCGAGGCGTCGATGACTTATTTGAAGAATGAAACCGTTACGGTGCCTGCCGGTACCTTTGACACGTGCCTGTTTTCGCTGACGATGGATGTCGTTAATGCCGACGGTACGACCGCCGAGGCTGTTTTCACACAACACTTTGGCGTGGGTAACTCGCTTATCATCAAAGAAACCGTGGTGAGCACATTGAGTACCGGAGAAGCCATTACTTTATCGGAAGAACTTGTGTCTGCCACCATTAACGGTAATGCGATTTAAGCACCGTTTATTTTAAAAAAGCGCGCCCTGATAATCACTTCAGGGCGCGCTTTTTTCTGCGTTCATTCACATCAATCTGCGTATCGCAAATCCCGCATTAAGCATCAAGCCGTTAAGCGACGCTTGGCACTTGTGATGCCAACAGCCAAATGGCGAGCACAAAGAAAATCAAACCCATGAACTTGTGCTGATTGGTACGGAATTTCTCGTTTTTTAGCAACGGTTGGCCCAAGCTGCCCACCATGGTCACCAAGAACAGGTTAAAGAGCAGGCCCAATACGTTCAGTAGCAAGCCAAGTACCAGCATTTGCTCGCCAGAGGTGGCGGTTACTTGCGTTGATACAAACTGTGGCAAGAACAGCACAAAGAAAATCAACGCTTTCGGGTTCAGCAAGTTGCTGATCACCGCGCGACGGTACAAGGTCGTGGCAAGGCTGTTGCTTTGCTCAAGTTCTGGTGCGTCAGACGGGTTCGTGCGCATGCAATCCCAGCCCATTTTTAGCAGGTATGCGCCACCCAGTACGCGCAACACTTGCAGCGCAATCGGGTTCATCGCGATCAGGGCAGAGACACCCATTGCCGCCAATAGCGTTAAGATCAAGCCTGACGTAGCATTGCCTAAGCTGGCAAACACGCCGACTTTTTTGCCATAGCTCAAACTTGAGCTGGCGATAAGCAACATATCTGGCCCAGGGATTAATAGCAGGGCAAAAACGGCCGTCAGGTAAACAGGTAAAATGGAGAGATCGATCATGCTAAAACTTGGCTGGTGGATGAATAAGGTGCTGGATTCTAGCGGCTGATGTGGCTGAATTAAACTGTTTTGTGGTTTTGGCTGGTATATATACCTGCAATGTAAACAAACCTAAGTGAATGTATCTTTTCTGTGGTTGCGTGTTGTTTGTGTGAGGTGCCTCGAAAGCTGCGCAAAGGCATAGCGCCAATAGGGAGGGGCTTAGGCTAACGTGAGCAGCAGCAAGGCGAATCGAAAAGGAGACAATATGCTAAGTGCGTATCTGAAAAAAAGGAAACTTCGTCGTTATGCAAAATTGCTCACGGTAGAGCTCAAACAAACGGTGGGATACCGTAAGTATTACACCCAAGCACAGGTGGATGCGGCGTTAAAGAAAACGCGTCTCGTGAAAACCGATGCATCGCCAATGGTGCGGGATCATTATGCCTATGCGATGTACTGCTCGCCCAACGAGTTTGATCGTATTCATGCCAAGGGTACGTGTGATGCCTGCAACTATGATCGCATGCGGGTTGATATTGCTGAGTGTGTGCTTGATGGTCAGCAAGATTTTACTACCGCCACGTTAACGAATTATGCTTCGCCGTCGTCGTCATCGTCGTCTTCCTCGTCGTCCCTTGGACGCAGTGAGAGTTTTTGGGGCGGGAGCGACAGTGACGGCGGCGGTTCTGATGGCGGTGGAGGTGGTGGCGGCGGAGATTAGTCTGTCGCTCATCGTTATCATCACTATTGACGCATACAGATAAAAAACGCCCCGGCTAAATTGGCCGGGGCGTTGTGTTTTCAGACGAAATAAACATCAGTTTATTAAAGAGAGGACTTACAGCTTGCCTTCGTTGAAATCTTTCTGGAAATACAACACTTTCTGCACGTAGCGGCGGGCTTCGCCTTTCGGGTGTTGCGTCGTCAGTGCGTTATAGACCTGTTTGGGCTGCAAACTGTTGAGCTTGTTCATCGCTACCTTACGGTCTTTATCGAAGGTCGCCAGTACACCGCCTGTGCCGCCGTTGTACGCCGAAATCATACTGAAATGGCGAGAGGTCGGGTTCTTCACATCACGCAAATAGCGGGTTTTCAGGATATAGAAATACGCCGCACCGGTATCAATATTATTGGCTGGGTCAAACAGGTATTCCTTGGTCGGAATGCCCGGTTTTTTCTTCACCAGGTTAAACACGTCAGCACCTGCAGTTTTCGGGATCACCTGCATTAAACCATACGCGCCAGCGTGGCTCACAGCGTACGGGTTAAAGCTACTTTCGGTTTTGATCACGGAATAGATCAGATCTTCCGTCAAACCATAACGCTTAGCGGCATCACGAATGAAATGGGCATATTGGTATTCACGCTGACTAAGGTGGTCATCGACCATATCAATTTCAACGTAATAGGCTTTACCGTGTTTAATGGTTTTTTGCTGCAATTTATTTTCCAGCAAATAGTCAGAAAAACGGCTGGCGCGCCATTGCCATTCAATCGGTTTACCATCTTGGTCGACAACTTGCCCAAGCAAGAAAGGCTTGCCGGTTAAAGTGACATCTTTATCGGTAAATAGCTCCGCGTGTTTGGGATCCGCCGGCATTAACAACGTTTGGACAATGGCTTTTTGTAGCTTTTCCATCGGCTGTTGTTGGGAAATGGTCGAAACGTAGATTTTTCCGGCTTCAAAATCGATGTGTGCGCGGGTGCGGTAACCATCAATGTATTTTACATAACGGTGTTTACCGGCTTCGAGGTACTCATCATCCCCCCATTGCTTTTTCACCTGTAGCGCCAAATAGGCGAACAGTTTTTCCATTGCTTGCTGATCCACCGACGGTTTATCGGTCTCGGGTTCAGTCGGCACGGTAGGCTCATAGGGCTTTTCATACACCGGGGGTTCTGCACAAACACACGGTGGCGCGGTAGGTTGCGGCGGTTGTTGAACACACGCGGACAACAGCAAGGTGGACAGTAATAGGGTTAATTTTTTCATATCGCCGGAAAGATGAATTGCCAAGAAGATTGACAGGAAAAGGCATCATAAGTGATGGCATAAACAGGCTAAAATAAATAATTTCAATCAACACGATAAAATTATTTATCACGTAAAGCGTGCCAGATATTTTTACAATCAAGGTATATTGTCTTAACACACGTATTAATGGAAATAGGCGCGTTGCGCAATATTATTGGCGGCGATGTTACCATGAATAGCGACATTTAGGCCGCAGTATTTCCGTATGCAGAATGAAATAAAGGATTAATGATAATGGTCAAGAAAACAGGACAATCCCCGTTTGAGATTGGTGGCGTGACAGTTCAACCGGGGCAACGTGGTAACTGTGAGCTGGAAATTGCGCGTCTCTATACCCATTCACCGTTGTCGGTGTCGGTTGAGATTTTACACGGGAAATTTCCGGGGCCTGTTTTATTGGTGAATGCGGCCATTCATGGTGATGAACTGAACGGGGTCGAAATTACCCGTCAGGTGATTGACCGTATCGATTTGAACAAGCTGCACGGCACGGTGGTGGCTGTGCCCGTGGTGAACGTGTTCGGCTTTATTCACAAGTCCCGTTACCTGCCTGACCGCCGTGACCTGAATCGTTGCTTCCCGGGTTCAGAGCGAGGGTCGATTGCAGGCCGTATGGCATATCACTACTTCAATCAGGTAGTGCGTCGTTGTACCCATGTTGTTGACCTGCACACGGCGGCAATTTACCGCACTAACTTGCCGCAAATTCGTGCGAACTTGGCCAATGAAGATGCGAAAGCGATGGCGATGGCCTTTGGGTCGCCAGTGGTGGTAGATGCGACCTTACGCGATGGCTCATTGCGTGCGGCGGCAGAAGAATTTGATATTCCAGTGATCACTATGGAAGCGGGCGAAGCCTTGCGTTTAGACCCACACGCCGTGGGCGCGGGTGTGAAGGGCGTGTTACGTGTAATGCGTCATTTGAAGATGCTGCGCACTGGCCACAGCAAGAAATTGCCGGATCCGGTTGTACCACGTGCGACTCGTTGGGTGCGTGCCGATTTTGATGGCCTGTTGCGTTCACACGTGGCACTGGGAGCCAAAGTGGATAAGCACCAAGTGATTGCGACCATCAGCGATCCGTCTGGCAGCAAAGAGGAAACCGTGATTGCGCCACAAGGTGGGATCGTGATTGGTCAGCAGACGTTGCCATTGGTGAACGAAGGTGATGCCATCTTCCATATCGCCTTCTTTGAAGAACCGGACAGCATGGTGGAAGAGCAGGTGGAATCCTACTTGGATGATGCGATGGAAGTGCTGGACGATGATCTAAAATGGGGCATGGCCAGCGCGTAATCGCGTTTAAGAGAGCATCACGAAAACAGGCGACCGAGGTCGCCTGTTTTCTATTTAATGGTATGGAAGGGCGGCGGTATAAAACGATGGCTGTTTGTTCTTTGGGTGAATACGATTTCGCCACTCGCCACTCGCCACTCGCCACTCGCCACTTTATTCTTTAATCCCCACCCAGCAGCATGTCCTTTTGGATCAACTTGGTACACAGAGAGTGCAGAACGCGTAATTCTTCCGGTGTTAGCGGGGCAAAAAAATCCGCGATGATCAGTTGTAAGCGCGCATCAGCCTCGGCTTTGACTTCTCGGCCTTTGTCAGTAATCACCAAATAACGGGCTTTCTTGTTGTTATCGCCCTTTTTTGCTTCCAGCAGGCCGCGTTTAATGCAGTTATCAACCAAGCGCTTGGTCACTGAACGTTCACGGCGCAGGGCTTCGGCCAAGGTTTGCTGTGGCACTTCGCCCAAATGAAGCAACGTGCGCATTGCACCGAGCATTTCCAGTGAAATATCAAACTCATTCAGCAAGGCTTGACTGGCGAGGGTACGAAATTGCTTGTAGGCCAATCCCATGATGAAAGACGGGCTATTGTCTAGCTCCGGAATGGTGGTGATGGATGGCATTATGCGTTTCCCTCAGATGGTGTACGGTTGCACGCAGTGTCGTTTTTCGGCTGCGTTAAAGCAAACAATATCAATAAAATGACCAAGGTGACAGTCAACTCCCACGCGCGCAGAAAAGTACTTTCTAACCCCATTTCAGTGCTGGTCATGTACAGTTGGATCGGCAATAAGGTGGCGAGTAAGGCATCGGCATGAATGTCTTTTTCTGGCCCTTGTGCATTGGCCATCCAACCGGCTAACAGGGCAATCAACCCGCCCAAGCCGAGTGCGTAAAAGCCAATGATCTGTTGGTGACCCGCCATGCAGAGCGTGAAAATCACCGCGATGGCACACCCGCCCACCTGAGTGAGTAAGCGGCGTTTAACGACCACGTCAAAATGGGCCCGTGTTTGTTGAGTGGCGGCCGCGACGACCGGCACCATGCAAAAGGTGGCTGAAATCATATCAACGATCATCAAAAAGGCCAGCCCTGATCCAATTAACCCCAAAGACACCAAACGGTTCTGATAACTGACCGTGTGCGGCGTGAACACAGGCGGCTTGCCTGTTTTAAGGGTGGGGAAGAGCGTCACCATGGTTTTGGCCACGACCGCCGTGATCAGCATCGCGAGGAAAATCTCATGAATACGCACGGGCATGTCCATACTGGTGTGTTGCGAGAACACAATGATCAAAATCCAGTTGAACGTTGGCATTAACATCGCGCCTTGTTTGGGCGGGGTGTTTGCGCGTCGGCGCAGTTGATCAAAAAAGATCAGGCTGATCGTCCAGATCACAAACGGGTGGTCAGCAAACACTTCCGACACCACGACCGCGCAGGATGCCGCCAATAAGGTCGGGAAAAACGTGCGGGCGAGGCCTGTCCATGAGTAATCTTTGCCCTTGGTCATAATAATGGTTGGGTAGAGGGCAAAGTACACCGGCGAACCGAAATCAAACAGTTTGCCGATCAGCATGCAGAGCGTCACCGTCAGGGTAACGCGGAGCATCTCATTGCGGCGTGATTGTTCTGGGGTCATCAGGCAGCCTCGTTAATAAATATAACGGAAAAGCGCAACGAGCTGGATCCAGGCGTGGCCCATCATGTCGATCAGGGCGTTGCCGTTATCGACGATCACGCTGGCGCGCGCACCGGAGATTAGCGCCGGATCCACATTGTCGACATGAATACGGGTACGAATTTTTTGCTGCTCGCGGATCCAACGGCTGTCATTGTTCACGGTGGAGAGTTGGTTGCTCGGGTTGGCGGCATCAAAAATGGCGCGATCCTGATTAATGATGGTGCCGTCAAACACGTGTCCTGGCAGGGCATCAAAGCTGATTTGCACTGCGTGACCCGGTTGCAGATACGCGATCCCTTTTTCATTGAAATCCGCACTCAGCCAACTGTCTTTTTCACTTACCAAAAACATCACCACGCTGCCTTGATTAAGGTAGCTGCCGGTCTGCAGTTGCAGGTTGCTGACGGTGCCATCGGTTTGCGCTACCACGCGGGTATGGGCGAGGTTCAGTTTGGCGCTGTCGAGTTTCGCGGTGGCCAACGCAATGGCCGCATTGCTGTGTTCATCGGCTAACTCCGCTTGCAAACGTTGCATCTCTGCTTGCGCCGCTTGTACGCCCCGTTGGGCTACGCCGGCGTTGAGTTTAATGTCATCTAACTCTTGCTGTGTGCTCAGCCCTTTACGGCGCAGTGCGGTGTAACGGGTCAGTTTTTGAGTCGCGTTGTCGGCTTCCAGTTGGCGCTGTGCATAGCTTTGCTTGGCAGCATTGAGTTCTTCGCGTTTCGCCGAAAATGCCTCTTTGGCTTGCTGCAATTCCGCTTGTGCTTGGCGTACAGCCAGTTGGTAGCTGCTTGGGTCAAGGGTAAAGAGTGCATCACCGGCTTGTACGGTTTCGCCATTTTTCACGTTCACGCGGGTCACGACACCACTGACTTCAGGGGCAATGTTCGCCACGGCGCGGTGCATGGTCGCCTGCGTAGTGAACGGAGAAAGGTTATCGGCCGTGATCAGAAATAAAGAGAAACCCAAAGTGAGGCTGAGCACGGTGTAAATGGCGTATTTATAGATGTTTTCTTTCATTTTGTTACCTATACAACAAAAACCAACGGTGTGATTATAGCTATTTTTGTTGTTGATACAACAAAAAATCAAAAATACGCTGACGCTCAGTATGTGCCAGCGGCATTTTTTGTGGTGAATGTATGTGTGCTGTATCGCATGGCTATCCGTTGGGTGATTGACGTAGGGCGGGTTTTTGCTATGTCGGATTGATGGAGAGTTATCGGTAGGGGGGGAGGAAGCGAGAGCCATGCCCTCGCTTATTCATCTATCGCTTATTTTTTATTGTTGATGCTTCTATGGTTTCTGCATCTGTCGTTAACGTTTTTTGTAGGC
The DNA here is from genome assembly GCF_050337005.1 of Photobacterium japonica. Lineage (NCBI taxonomy): Bacteria > Pseudomonadati > Pseudomonadota > Gammaproteobacteria > Vibrionales > Vibrionaceae > Photobacterium > Photobacterium japonica. The sequence continues at coordinate 119,626 of NZ_JAKJSN010000013.1, forward strand.
GACAAGGTGAATGCAAAACAGCTTGGAATAGCGTTCATTAAACCGGAACTGATAGTTCAATTCGGTCTCTCCGAGTTTTTCCCACGCAGCTTCTTCAAAGTACACATTGATGTCATCGACCGCTTCATCGGGATCCAGCAAATGCTTTTTCTGCCACTGGTAACTGTTAGAGAGCACCACGACACCGTGTTGTTGGGTGTCTTTTTTCAGGCTTTGCACAATGGTTAACGGCGAAGGGCACTGATCCAACACATTCAGGCACACACTCAGGTCGACCGGATGCAACAGTGTTTCTGGGGTATAGGGCTGGTTAATGCAATGAAAGTCCACGTGCTCACAGGCTGCAACGAAAGGGGTGGTGTCAAACGCCAGTCGACCCAGTGTTTTCATACTTTCAATGTAGGGAAACGCGCAGTGCACGGGCTTGACCAGTAAGTGCTGATAATAGGTCAGAAGGCGCGATGAGGGTTCGACAATCCATGCCGCGTGTATCGACGGCAGCTGCGTGAACAGTTCATAGCTGGTACGTCCCAGTGCCGGTCCCACTTCAAGGTAGGTTTGCGGCGTTAATCCGGCTTTTTCACAGCAATCGAGAATAAACGCGCTGGCCGCGGAATAAAACGGTGACATGATATAACTATCCGGCACCGTTTTAGATACCGAGGAAAGCGTGTCTTCAATGCCCAGTTCACGCACTTTATCCAGCCACATGGCCTCAAAGTAAGCGGCCAAACCGCGTTTATCGCAGTAGTAATCATCCATGGGTATGCCTTGTATCGCTAACGTATTGTATAAAAAGTATTTTCTTTGACTATCATAGCGGGATTGGCGGGTGAGTGTGCAACTTGCGTGAAAGGAATAACTAAGGATGAGAGGTCTTGCACGTATCGTGATGAATCTAGCTGAAAAACACGACGTGTGGCGCGAAAATTACGGTATGATACGCGCTTGCTAACAACTGAAAATCAGTAGGATTGATAATGGATATTCAACGTATTAACCCATGTGCGCGTTGGTCTGACGTGACAATTTTCAACGGTATCGCGCATTTTGTCGAAGTGGCTGACACCGATACGACGGCGGACATGGCAGGTCAGGTTCAGCAGGTACTGAGCCAAGCAGAAGCCACGCTTGAGCGTGCGGGCAGCGACAAATCTCGCCTGTTGTCTGTGACCATTTACGTGACGGATTTTGCTAACTTTGCCGCATTGAATGAAGCATGGGAAGCGTGGCTACCGGAAGGTTGCGCACCAAGCCGTGCTTGCGTGAAAGCAGAATTGGCTGATCCTGATTACTTGGTTGAAATCGCGTTCGTCGCGGCAACCAAATAATCGTAAACGGTGGCTCGCGATGCCTTTGCGTGGCCACCGTTTATTGCTGTCATACCGGCTCATGCTTATCTTTTTTCCACGTTAGGTTTGCTTCCCTCGTTTTCTCCGTATTGTGTGATCTCTCCTCAAAGCGTTTCTCACCGTTATAGCCATTTTCGTCTTCGGCTGTCTTTTCTGTGCTACACCCGTTATGGTGACACGCGTTTAACTCAATAAAACGCCGTAATACCACAAGGAGACGTGTATGACGATACAACGCGTACATCCCGCTTATGCGGAAGGATTTTATGCCCTTTGGCAAACGGTCAGCGAGCAGGGGGATGATGTGATTGGGCCGCCGCCATCGCTGGAAAAAGTCAAACGTGTGTTGACCTTACACAGCGAAAAAACGGCACCGAGTTTTATTTATCTCAAGGACGGGGCATTGGTGGCATCCGCCGAAGTGTTTCCTTCACCCAAGGCGGGCGAAGAAAAACAAGGCATATTGGGTGTGCAGGTGCATCCGGATTATCGCCGCCGTGGCATCGCTAAACAGCTTCTCAATGCGGTGCTGGTGGATTGCCAGCGCTATGGCATTGAGCAAGTTGACCTCACCGTGTATCAACACAATGCAGGGGCGATACGGCTGTATCAACAGTTTGGTTTTCAGCCCAGAGAGGCGCCACAAACCATTACTTTGCCGTCTGGCCGGGCGGTGCTGAACCAAACGATGACGCTGTCCTTAGCGCCATCGCGTTAGTTTCACGCCGATTTACTTCTTATCATTCGTTGAGGTCGGGCTTGGCTTGCTGGTGCGCGCGGCCAGCTTGTTTGCCAGCGAGTGCAGCTCAGGCAGCATACGCTGGATCAAGTGAAGCTGCTGCAACACCATGCGGGCAGAGGTGCAATCTTCATCTCGCCATTGGCCAAGTCGTTGCTCCAATTCACAATCCGACTCCGGTGCCGCACTGCACAAATTGCCATCTAACTGTTCCGCGAGAAACTCTAAATGCGCGTGGATCTGACGGTGGGCTTGTGCCACCAGATAGTGCGTACTTTCGTCTTCCAATTGGGTGCGGTGGGCACCCAATGCTGAAATGTAGCTCAGCATCGCGTGGTTGAGCGTCAGGAAACGGAAGCATTCATCGGTCGCCATGCGATACCGTCCCGGTTCAAGCAACATATTACTGATCGCGGTACTGAGCTGGGCATCGGTATTGTGTGCGTTACGGCGCGCAATACGGTAGCTCAGGCTGTCACGTTTGCCGATCCGGTACTGGCCGATGATCTGCCCCAGATAATCCCGATTGGTTTGAATCGCCGCTGCCATCACCTTGTGCAAACGATGGGCTTGCCAGTCCGGAAGAATGAAACTCACCGCCAATACCGCTAGCAAACAGCCCAGTAGGGTATCGCCCAAGCGCGGCAAAATCACCGCAAAGCCTTCCCCTAACTGGTTAAAACAGAACAACACCAGCAGGGTGATGAACATGGTCGCCAAGCCATAGTTCGCGGTACGGAAGGTAAAGAACAACACGCCGGTTAACACCATGAGCACCAACTGGCCTTCCAGTCCTGGGAACAGGTACAACAAAGGCATGCCGATCAACAAACCGGCCAGTGTGCCCATTACGCGCTGTTTCAAACGTTGACGAGTCGCACTGTAGTTCGGCTGACACACAAACAAAATGGTCAGCAAAATCCAAAATCCACGCTCTAAATCTAGCGCCAAAATGCAGCCGTAGCCGACAGTAAGCGCAATCGCCAGACGCAACGCGTGGCGGAACAGCAGCGAGCTTGGGTTGAACTGGCTGGTAATGCGCTGCCAGCGCTCTTTCATGCTGCGTGCTTCGGTATCATCCAGCTCGGTATCGCCTTCGGTATGGCCGACATCCGGGTTACTGACGTTTGATAGCTGACGCTCCACCGTGGCCAAGTTATTAAACAGGTAATCCAACTGGCTCAGATAAATTCGCCACTTTGGGTTGTTCTGGCTTTTTAGATACAGCAACGATTCTTGCAGTTCATCCAGCGCGCGTACGCTGTCTGCCCCGTGGTGATATTGTTTGCCCATCGCCAGTGCGCGGGCGATTTCACGGCAAGCCTCGGCCTGACCCGCGAGCAAACGTTGAAAACGAAATAGCACATCACTGCGCTGGAATTCACGGGAGAGATCCTGATAGCGATAATGGGATGAACTGGCGCGCTCGTGAATGTCTTGCGCCAAAAAATAGATTTTCAGGAATCGGTCGCCGGTAGTATGAGGCTGGCCACGACGTGCCCGGCGGAGTAGCGTCATTTTGGCATTATTGAGCGCTGTGACGACGCGGGCGTTCTTACTGGCCGCTTCTAAACGGATCGGTTGTGGCACCAAGTTGGCAATCGGCTCAAACAGCTTCACTTTACTGTCAAGGTAATAGGCAAATTCAGAAAACACTGCCGCCAAGCTTTGCTGTACGGGTTGGTTCGGCCACATGATATGCCAAAACAGCGACAGCATGCCGTACCATGAGGCACCCGCGAGCAACAGCATCGGTTGATACCACAGGTTCGGGCTGTGTTCTGCCCCCAACATGGTGTACACCGCGAGCAACAAGGAGGCAAATGCAATGCTGGCATAACGCGGTCCCATTGCACCCAGCATGATAAAGCCAAATGTCGAGCAGAACAGGCCTATCGCAAACAACGGTGGATACGGGAAGAGAATTTCGATGGAAAACGCGGCAACCACAAAGCAGATCAACGTCGTGATCAGTGCTTTGATACGCCCCGTCAAGTTGTCATCGGTTTCCGCCAGTGCAGCGGCAATGATGCCCAACACTAAAGGCGTGATTTCCGGTTTGGCATTCAGATACCAGCAAGGGAGAGCAACCCCGACCAGCGCAATAAATACTCGAATGCTGTAGTTGATACGGTCATTTGCCCAATAGCGGCGCAAAGTCCATTGAAGGCGGCTAGTTTGCATTTTCATTCAAATAATTAGATGGGGGACTAAAGATAGCAAACTTATGTGAAAAATCGGTATAAAACCCGCATTAAATTAAGGTTAAGGCAATTTTTAGCAGAAATTTTACGCAAAAGGGCGGGGGATAGCTATGGTCAAAAAGGAGTTCTTGATACTCTAAGGCCACTTTTCACCGCCTGTGTACTTATACAGTTGTTGATACTGTGACAGGTGAGTGACACTCGATTGCGAAACAAGAGAAATGTTGGTGACAGGATGCGTTTAACAGCAGGCTGGTTGGCCCAGTGGCTTGCCCAAGGGGACTATTGCAGTATCGCCTTAGGCGAAAATTGCCTGATTCTTGATAGTCAGACAGAAACAGAAGAAATCCCGTTTGATGATTGGGATGGCGCAATTGCCATACACCGTGGTGTGCTATGGGGCAGCTTTGAATTGACGTCAGCAGATCAAGAATACTGTTGGACCGTACACGGGTTACCGTGGCAGCAATGCAAAGCGTTCGCGAACGGTTTATTAACCGCGTACCGTGATTGGGCGCAAGGACGTGTTGAAAAGCTGGATAGTTTATTGCCAGAGATGATCACGCGCATTGACCACTACACCCGTCAAGAAGGCTACTTGCGTGATTCGTCGCATCAGCACATGCAGCGCTTTTTGGATGAATCGTTAGCCTCCACCGGGTTAACCCGTGAATTGGCCGCCTCATTCCGCCCAATGGCGTTTGAGAAAGTCGCGCCGTGGATTGAAGGTAACGAAGAGTGGGTCGATACCGCCAATGATGGTTGGCTGCAACGTGAAGCCGAAAAGTGGGGTTCGTGGTTTGATAAATGCGAGTCATCCCCGCTGAATCCGTCGCAGCGTGAAGCGGTATTGATTAACCAGGATCATAACTTGGTGCTGGCCGGTGCCGGTACCGGTAAAACCAGCGTGTTGGTGGCGCGTGCGGGTTACTTGTTGGCCAGTCAACAAGCCCTGCCAGAGCAAATGTTGATGCTGGCGTTTGGTAAAAAAGCGGCAGAAGAAATGCGTGAACGCTTATCCACCAAAGTGAACAGTAACATTAAAGTGGCGACGTTCCACAGCTTAGGTACCCAGATCATCAAAGCGGTGGAAGGCAGCATGCCGAGCGTGTCACCGTTGACGACCGATGACAAAGCGCGTGCCAATTGGATCGCCGAGATGCTGATCGCCCAGTGGGAAAATGCCAGCACGGCCAAACGTTGGCAAAAGCATTTAACCCAATGGCGTATTCCGGGGTTCAAGGGCGATAATTCAATGGAGAAGCAGGCACGCAGTGAGCAGTTAGCAAACTGGGTGTGGCGTCACCTTGAGTTACTAGGCCAGCGCGGCGGCAATAAATCACAGCTGATGGAAAGCATTGAGCAGCATGGGCAAGAGTCCGCGCGACCGCGAATGAAAAGTGAGCTCAGCTTGTTGTGGCCGTGTTTTCGTGCCTACGAGCAATACCTGAAAACCAATAAACAGATTGATTTCAACACCATGATCCAATTGGCAAGCGAATACGTGGCTGACGGAAAGTTTGTGCCGCCATGGCGTTTCATCATGGTGGATGAATATCAGGATATTTCACCGCATCGCTTGGCCTTGATTGAAGCCTTGTGTAACGCTGCTGATGTGAAAGACAAGCCCACTTTGTTTGCCGTGGGCGATGACTGGCAGGCGATTTACCGTTTTGCCGGGGCAGATGTGAACCTGACCACCGGTTTTGAGCAGCGCTTTGGTGCATGCCATATTACGGAGTTAGCGACCACTTACCGCTTTAACAGCATGATTGGTGAAGTGGCGAATGCCTTTATTCAGCAAAACCCGAACCAGTTGAAGAAAGAGCTGACGAGCTTTAAAAAGCAAAAGCGTAAAGCCGTGACCCTGTTGTGTCAGGATCTGATCGATCAGGAATTGGCACAGTTGGCGGCGCAGCAAAAAACGCCGGTGACCACGTTGCTACTGGGGCGTAACAACAACCAGAAGCCCGAAAAACTCAAGCAATGGCAAGACAAATGGCCACAGCTTGGGCTGAGCTTTATGACCTGTCACGCCAGTAAAGGGCGCGAGGCTGACTTCGTGTTTGTATTGGATGTGAACCGCGGTTCATTCCCTGCGCCGGATCGTGAAACGGGGCTGGCAGCGTGTTTGCAAGCGCGTGGTGAAAGCTTTACCGATGCGGAAGAACGCCGTCTGTTTTATGTCGCGTTAACGCGTGCCAAAGCACAGGTATGGGTGTGTGCGGATCCGGAAAAACCGTCGCCCTTTGTCAATGAATTGATTGATGACGGCTATCCGGTGGTGAATAAAATTAAACGCATGAAGCAAAAGGTTAAGTAGTGCCTTGAGTGTGTCGGTGTATTGATATTCTCTGATACCGTCGAAAATAAATGAAGACCCGATCACGAGAGTGATCGGGTCTTTTTTTATCTGGGGAAAATCATCTTGTTGCCATCTTTATGCGTACTGCATTTTACGGTATAGTGTTCGGTATTTTCATCCTTGTTTGGCGAGATATAGTGAAGAGTTGCCTATTTGGGCATCTTGCAACAATTCGCAACTAATGAGTTATAGCGGATGTGATAGTGATACTTTCAACAAGAGGAAATCAAATGACATATAAAACGTGGGTTTTTATTTCTGAAGAAACGCGTACATTTTTTATCACGACACATGTTGCTTTTGATGGCATGACAACAAGAGAAATTCAGACGGATATTCCCACATGGGAACGTCCAGATGATCATAAAAAAGAGTTAATGACGCTTGCTAGTGCCTATGACTTTCGTGTTGTTCTTGATCGGGTTAGCCATGTGGATGATTTGAGAACCATAAAAGCGAGGTATGTAGCACAAGGCTTTCGTTGCTTAAACCGTCGCATTGTTCTGAGAAAAAATAATCAAAATGTGTGATTTTGATAATATTTAGGGGGATGTTCATTAGGCGTCGCGATGATATTGCGATCTAGCCCCCCAACCATCACCCCTCTCGCAAACTCACCACTAATTTGCCGCTGTGTTGTTGGGATTGAAGCTGTTTCAGTCCGTCGGTGAGTTTGTCAAAAGGATAGATATTCTCCACCATGGCAGAGAGTTTGCCTTCCCCGACTAAATTCGCTAACGCGTTGCCCATGTCAGCCAAATGGTGAATGTGTTCACGGTGACCGTGGGCATAGGTGCCGTGCAGCGCCACTTCATGCAGGCTCAAAGCCTTGGTGGTCGCCAGTAAGGGCACTTGGTTGAACTGGTCAGCAATCATCACAATATGGCCGTTATACCGGACTAAAGCACTCATGGTGCTGCCGGATTTGGCCGACACACAATCAACGACGGCGTGTACCAATCGGTCCTCGGTGAGTTCAATCAACCGCATAGCGATGTTTTCTGTTTCAGGATCAATCACCGCATCCACCCCGTATGACAGCAAACGCGCATGGTGGCGTTGTTCAGCAATGGCATACACCGTCGCTCCTGCCTGTTTGGCCAACTGCGCGGCAAACCCACCCACACCACCGCCAGCTCCCGTGATAGCAATGATCTGTCCAGCCTCGATGCGCAATTTGTCATGCAGCGCGATCCACGCCGAATAGCCCGCGCAAGGCAGAGCGGCGGCATCGGTAAACGCGAGCGTATCGGGCAAGCGACTGACCGCATAGGCTTTGGCAATAGCGTAATCGGCAAAACCGCCCGCATGGCGTGGGTCGAGAAACCCCATGACCCGATCCCCCGGCTGAAAGTGGTGCACATCTTTGCCGACAAACGACACAGTGCCCGCGATGTCTAGCCCGACAATGTGCGGGTATTGCCATGTTGCGTAGCCCCAATGAGCGAGTTTGAAGTCAATGGGATTGAGCCCTACGGCGTGTACATGAATGCAGATTTCATCGGCGGCGGGCGTCGGTTTTGCTGCCCGTGAGAGTGATAGGCTGTCGATACCTTCGGGTTGGTTCAGTTTCCATGCTTTCATTGGCTATCACTCACTTTGCGCTGATCGGTTGGCGGGTCTATTAACCATAAACCAAAATAGTGACGAAATGGGGCGCGGCCGTCCGGCTTGTCATTTATTTGTGACGCAGGTATTTGAGGCGGACGTATTTGTGATGCGCTTGTTTACTGTGAGTCAGAAAAGCAACAGCCCTGCACGGTGGCAGGGCTGGAAAAGCGGTGTTTCACTTCCCGTCTTAAAAAAGACGGCAAAGGTGCATAGGCGTTATTTGCCCAAACGCTCCGTGAGGTAACCGTCGTAATCCGGGATTTCGATTTCGATTTCTTCATCCAGCATCGCGGAGGAAATCATGAAGTTGGCGCTGGCGCGGTTTGTGGCCACGGGAATGTTCCAAACGGCAGAGATACGCAGCAGGGCTTTGACGTCAGGGTCGTGCGGCACGGCATTAAGGGGATCCCAGAAGAAGATCATCATGTCAATTTTGCCTTCTGAAATCAGCGCGCCAAGTTGCTGATCGCCCCCCATTGGGCCGCTGAGCAGGCAATTCACATCCATGCCGGATTCGCGGGCAATCATATGGCCCGTTGTACCTGTGGCGTACAGGGTGTGTGAGATCAGCTTGTCTTTATGCTCGTTCACCCAGCGCAGCAGGTGAGATTTGCAGTTGTCATGCGCAACAAGTGCGATGTGCTTGTTTTTTTCCATGGTTCGGGTGGTAACGTGCATGTGAAGCTCCACTGACAGACAAAAACGTATTTCGCGTGTTGAGTGTTCCCATTATGGCGGGATACGTGTGAAAGCGAAATGACAGAGAAAAACATGGGGGTATAGATACCAAAGGTGTTGCGGGAAGTACAAAGAATTATTGGGAAATCAAAGGTAGCTAACAGAATTGTCGCTAGCAAATGCGCATGGCCTGACGGGGTGTCAGGCCACAAGAGCGAAAAGTGGAAATAAACAAATGCAGGGGCTAGGGCGCGCCCACACTGAACACGGGACGAAATTCTGCCGGTGACAACGATTCCGCAATCACCGCTTTCGGTAAATGATCGGGTGTTAAGCCTTCCACAATGGGTGCAAGATCGCGTTGCAGCGGTTTGTGCTCTAAATAGCGCACCGCTTGATCCACCGACAGCATGGCTTGTTGTGCCATTTTATCGGTTGGGGAAAACAAAATTTTGTCACGCAATAACCCACGATAAACCCCATGACTGAGGTAGGTGGACACCAGCTTGATCTGATCGGCCATATTGTTGGTGCGCAATTCACTGATTGCCACCTCGGTTGCTACGGCACCGCCGACGATGTAATCAATATCATGACCCGTAGCGAACAACTGCTGGATTAAATTACGCTGCAGCTCTTTGCTGTTATCCGCCCACAAGGTGGTCACAATGTTGATGTCACTGTTTGCGACCGCATCCAAAAAGCCTTTCACCACGGGTTTCGTACCGCCACGTTGCAGTGGGCCTGGCAACAAAGCCACGTTCACAATGCCACTGCCCCGAGGATGGCGTTTAGCCATAAACTGCCCCGCTTTACAGCCCATTTCGTACCAATCCACCCCGACGTGCGCGGTAATGTTTTTAGCACTGTTGGCGTCGCCCATGTCGAGCGAGTTGATGGTCGCAAATACGGGGATATCACCGGTGAACTGGCTGAGATTGCCTTTATAGGCTTGGCTGTCGACGGTACCGAGGATAATTGCATCCGCGCCCCAGTCCCGGCAGTCGGATAACTGACGTTCTTGCTTGGCAAGGTTAGGGTAACCGCCTGACTCCAGCACTTTCAATTGTACGCCGAGCGCTTGAGCATGTTTGACCATGCCGTAATTGATAGACAGCCAGTAGGAGTCTTTCAGGTGCGGGTAAACGGCACACAACTTCCACGGCTTTGATGCCGTTTTCAACGGTTGATACTCGATAGCCGTGGCTTGTTTGTCGGCCGTGAACGGCGGGGTATAGGCCAGAATCTCAGCCGCGAGAGCACATTGGCTGGCACTTAATAGCAGTAGTGCAGGCAAAAGCCATTTTTTCATCATGATGGAACCAATTGGAGGAGAACACGGCCGCAAGTGCGGCGGCGTAGAATAAACAAGACGAAGACAAATGTAGAGTGAGAATGGACTCAATACCGCCATCTGGCCATAACTTGGGTATAATAGCATTTTTCGTGAATCCGGTTATCTCAAGATGCAGCTTGAGACAGTTAGGGTGAGTGTTAGGCGAGGCGCACCGTGTGGCGCAGCGTACTGACGGTATGTATTCTGCATGTTTGTCGTGGTTGTTTGATATGACATTGACCCCTAGTGGTATTGGCCAAAAGTTGTTGATCGCCTTCTCTATGATGGCGGGACTGATGATTATTGCGGTGGTGATTGGCGTTGCCGGTTTTTCTTTGGTGGCAAAAACCGAACGGAATGTGATCAATTCTGCTGTGCCTGCCTTGGCCGAAGCGCGCCAGTTATCGGATTTAAGTACGCGGATTATCTTTAATGCGCAAGTCTTGGCGAAATCAAAAGATGAGTTGGAACGTGATCGTCAGGGCAAATCCCTCACCATTCACATTCAGGCGCTAAACCAAAGTTTGATGGCGTTAGACCGTTACAATTTCGATCCGAAATTGATGGGGCAGCTTGAAGCCGACGTGGAAAATATCATCAATAACCTGGCGATGTTAGGGGTGCTGGTGGGGCGAAAACTCACGCTCACAGAAACGGTTGCCAAAATGAATGAAAAAATGAGTGATGCCACGTTGCAGATTGATTCGTTGTCGCAATCGCAGGTTTCTAACGCGAACACTATTGCGGTAGCCAACGTGTCACGGATTTACGACTTGGTCGAAAATGGTGATAACCAAGCCGTCTTCAGTGCCCTTGATAGCTTGGTCGAAGTCGACATGGATTTGAGTGAACGCCTGTTTGAGTTGCGCTTTCTCTCGCTTCAGGTGATCAACATGCTGGACGACAGCGATCAAATCATGGCGGTAGAACCGTTGCAGCAGCTGAAAAGACGCTATAACGCAGCGGTGAGCGTGATCCAGCAGCGGGTGAAATCGGTGGAAGATCCGAGTCGCTCGAAACAGCTTGTGGCCTTGGCCGATATTTTGAATAACGGCGGCCAGTTTTTTCATGATTTAGAAGCCTTGCTGCATGCAAGGCAAGACGTGGAACGCATGGAACAGCAAAACTTGGTGCTGTTCCAGCAGTTGAACCAAACGGTAGACGACATTATTCGTGCCGCCAACGACGGTGCCAAGCAGGCGATCACGGAAGTGGATGAAACCCTGACCGTTGCCCGTAACAGTTTGATGGCAATTTCAGCGCTCGGGATGTTGGCGTTGGTGCTGATCATGTGGCGCTTTGTGTATGCGCGGGTGATCAGTCGTATTAATGAATACAGTAAAGCCCTGATGTCGTTGGCGCGAGGGGATTTGGAAATTCGCGTCAATTCTCGCGGGGAAGATGAATTGGCGCAAATGGGACGGGCTATTATGGTTGCCCGTGACACCGCGTATGAACGTCATCGTCTGGCACAAGTGGAGTTGAAAATTCGCCATGAGTTACAGCAACATAAAGCCAGCTTGGAGCGCTTGGTGGCTGAGCGGACTTGTCAGTTAGAGCAGACCAATGATCAGCTCAATCTGGAAGTGAAAAAACACGCCGAAGCCCGCCAAGAAGCGGAACAGGCCAACCGTGCGAAATCGGCCTTTTTGGCCACCATGAGCCATGAAATCCGCACGCCGATGAATGGCGTATTAGGCACCGCGTCGCTGCTGGCAGATACGGGGCTGAATGCCAAGCAAGCCCGTTATTTGGACGTGATTAACCGCAGTGGCGAATCCTTGCTGGATATTTTGAATGACGTACTGGATTACTCGAAAATCGAAGCGGGGCATTTAGATGTGCGTCCGAGTCATTTCTCGTTGCCGACCTTGGTGCAGGATGTCACCAGCATGCTGGCCAGCCGTGCGCAGGCGAAACACTTGGCGTTGGTCACCGACATTGATGAGAACGTGGCTGAGTACTGGTACGGCGATGCTACGCGCATTCGACAAGTACTGGTGAACTTAGTAGGCAATGCCATTAAGTTTACCGAGGAAGGTCAAGTGTCGGTATACATTGGTACCTCAGCCCACTCGCCGGGCAAGTTGTTGTTTGAAGTGGAAGACACCGGCATCGGTATTCCTGCTGATGAACAACAAAGCATGTTTGATGCGTTCCAGCAGTCACAAGAAGGCCGCCAAACCGCGGGTGGTACCGGATTGGGCTTGGCGATCAGTAAACGCATTGTGGAAGCCATGGGGGGCGAGATCGGGCTAACCTCTATTCCTGAAGAAGGCAGTTGCTTCTGGTTCAGTTTGACCCTTGAACCGGGTGAACTCACGCCGATGACGCCATGTGGTACGACGACGATCACCACGCCAACGGCGGAGGTTCTAAAGGAAAGCCATGTCGCGGCGCACATTCTGTTGGTGGAAGATAACCCGGTAAACAGCTTGGTCGCAGAAGGCTTCTTGCGCCGTTTAGGGCACAGTGTGGTCACGGCCGAAGATGGTCAGCAAGCGGAGCAAATCTTCCAGCAAGACGTGTTTGATTTGGCCTTATTGGATATTAATTTGCCGGATACCGATGGCGTGACGCTACTGGGTAAACTGCAGGCTTATGACGCGGCGAACGCCCGCGAAGGCATGACGCCAATGGTGGCGTTCTCTGCCCATGTCTTTACCGAAGAAGTGGAGCAGTATTTGAATGCGGGCTTTGCGGGCTTCTTGCCTAAACCGCTGGTGGAACATCAATTAATCGACACCATCAGCCGTTTGCTGGCAGGGGAAGATCGGGTGCACCCGATCCAATTGGCCCATGCCGCCGAAGTACACACGTCAGAAGCCCATGAAACGGCCAATGCGATCATGCAGGATGAACGCCTGGCTCATGAACAATCAGACACTGACACAGAGCAGCCCCCGACAGAAACAAAAGAAGGTAACCCGATAATGCAACATGAAGCCGTACAAAATGATGCCGCGAAAAACGACACATGGCCCGTTTTGGATGAAAAAGTACTGGGTAGCGATTTAAGCGTATTGGGTGAAGCCATGGTCAATAAAATGATCACCCTGTTTATTTCGTCTTCTGGCGAGACAATGACGAAGTTGTTGTCAGCGATTGAGCAAGGCCAGCTAGCCGATGTCTCTAACTTTGCCCATACCCTGAAAGGGGCGGCGGGCACGATGGGGTTAACGCAGTTGTTCCAAGTATGTATGGCGTATGAGAAATCGGCCAAAGAAGGGGCGATTGATCATCTTGATCCGACGGCACTGACACGGGCTTTTGCCGCGGCAGAGCAAGCACTACTGACCTCGTTTAAAACGCCAGAAGCGTAAGTCCGTGTGAGCTGACGATAAAAACAGGCAATATAAAGCGGGCAATAAAAAACGGCGAATGATCGCCGTTTTTTTATGGGTGCAGCATCAATCAGTAATGCTTTGCTTTCGGGGCATTAGGGATGTCACCGGTCTCGGTGGGGTTGTTGGCATCGCCACTCCATTCAAACCAGCCGCCGTCAAACACGCTGATGTGCTGCCAGCCCATCACATAGGCATAGAAAAACACTTCAGAAGCGCGCCAGCCGGTGCCGCAGTAAAACGCCACATGTTGATTGGCATGAATGTCCCAATCATCCCAGAATTGCGTGATGACATCGGCACTGAGCATGGTGTTATCCGGGTTACGGAAATGCTCCAAATGGTATGCGTCTGATCCGGCATGGCCCCATTTAGATCCGACAATGCGCCCTTTGGGTTTAATGTAACGGTAGCCGCTGGTTTCACCAGTGTATTCTGCCCAACTGCGGATACTGACCAGCGATTGGTTGTCAGGGTGCTTGAGCATGTCACGCGCCTGAGACAAATCGGTCATGTATTGCGGGTTGGCAGGAATGGTACGGCCAAAATCGACCGGTTCAGCCTGATTCAGTAGCGCCTCTGTCTCGAAACCCGCATTCGTCCATGCCGTCCAGCCGCCATTGAGCAAGCGCACATCGTCGACGCCTGCGTACATCAGAATGTGTGCGGCACGTGCTGCTGCCGTGTTGTCGCGGCCATATAAAATTACCGTGGTGTCGTGACGGATCCCCAAGTCACGGACTAAATCAGTGAGTTGTTTGGCATCCACGTGGTTCCACCATGGCTCGGCTTCGAGATTATTGGTGTTCACATACAGCGAGGACGGAATGTGTGCCACCAAGTATTTGGTTGGTGGGCCCCACGCCACTTCCACCACTTTGAATCCGTTCTTCGGCGCATGCGGTACTGCCTCGCCACGGATTAATTGATCCAGCCAGTCTGCGGGTACCAAGTGCTGAAAGCGGGGCAATGACACGAGATCACCGGAATACGCCGACAGGCTTTCTGGCATGACCGTGACGCGCTTGTTGCCTAAGCGGGTCAGCTGATCTTTCAGCATCTGTGCTTTTTGAGGGGCGCAGTAAAGGAACGTGGGGTGATCAAGCACAATCCCTCGAGATTCCAATAAGCCACCGAGTTCGGGGGGGCGCAAGGTGCTCAGCCAGTCCGCATCAAAGTTGATTGCCCCCGGAAAATGGCCGCCGCGGGTTTGTCCGGTTTCCGGCCAGCCGTTGAAAGCATTGCTGTTACGGCAGTCGATAATTTGAATATCCGAAGAAGGATGCTTGGCGAGTTGGTCAAAGGTGGTTGCCCACAGCGATGCACTGAACAGGGCAAGTAAGGACAATAGCCCGTAGTTGGTTATCCGCATAAAAAGGCCCATGAGTAGGAGAAAAGAAAAAGGGAAAAACAGAAACGACAAAGCCAGCATTATAGTCTGCTGGCTTTGAATTTTCTTGATGTAGAAGCGGGTTGGGTGCGCTTCTATCTTGGCTTAATTACGCTGACTGCGTAGAACCATTGTTCGCGCGGTTGCCTTGTGGCTTTGTAAAGCGACGGTTGCCGTTGCTTGTATTACCGTCGCGAGACTGGCTGTTGCGTGCTTGGCCGTCGCGAGACTGGCTGTTGCGTGCTTGACCGTCACGAGACTGGCCGTTGCGTGCTTGACCGTCACGAGACTGGCCGTTGCGTGCTTGACCGTCGCGAGACTGGCCGTTGCGTGCTTGACCGTCGCGAGACTGGCCGTTGCGTGCTTGACCGTCACGAGACTGGCCGTTGCGTGCTTGACCGTCGCGAGACTGGCTGTTGCGTGCTTGACCGTCGCGAGACTGGCTGTTGCGTGCTTGGCCGTCGCGAGACTGGCTGTTGCGTGCTTGGCCGTCGCGAGACTGACGAGGTTTCGCATCACGCGATTGACCTTCATGCGACTGGGCTGAACGTGTACGACGTTGGCCGTTGTTTGCTTTCTGACCACGTTCGCTCTTCTGATCGTCGCTGTGTTGTTTCTTTGGCTTCTTCTCTTTAAGCGGTCGGATTGGCAAAGAGGCTGGCAATTTAGCACTTGGCACAAAGCCAAACACTTCTTCACGATCAAGGTGCTTCTGAATAAGCTGCTCAATCGCGTTCAGTTCTTTAATTTCTTCTGCACAGATCAGGGAAACCGCTTGACCGTTTGCACCTGCACGGCCAGTACGGCCAATGCGGTGTACGTAGTCTTCCGCCACATTAGGCAGGTCGAAGTTCACCACTTGAGGTAGCTGATCGATATCAATACCGCGCGCGGCAATATCGGTCGCAACCAGAATACGTACTTCACCGGTTTTGAAGTTAGCCAGTGCTTTAGTACGTGCGCCTTGGCTCTTGTTACCGTGAATCGCAGCAGCAGTAATGTTGCGTGCTTCTAGGAAGGCCGCAAGACGGTTCGCGCCGTGCTTAGTACGGGTGAACACCAAAGCCTGTTTCCATTTTTTCTCTTGGATCAGCTTGGTCAATAGCGCCGACTTCTTCGTTTTATCGACAGGGTATACTAACTGTTCAACGGTAGTCGCTGTGCTGTTGCGCGGTGTTACCGAGATTTCGACAGGGTTGTTCGTCAGGTCACGTGCTAGCTCGCGGATCTCTTCAGAGAAAGTCGCAGAGAACAGCAGGTTTTGACGTTGTGCTGGCAAAACCTTAAGGATTTTTCTGATGTCGCGGATAAAGCCCATGTCTAGCATGCGGTCAGCTTCGTCCAAAACAAGCACTTCAAGTTGGTCAAACTTAATGGCTCTTTGGTTAACAAGATCCATCAAACGACCCGGTGTTGCGACCAATACGTCGGCACCTTGACGCATGCGCATCATCTGCGGGTTGATCTTTACACCACCGAACACAACCGCAGAGCTAAGCGGCAGACGCTTTGAATAGGTCGCGACGTTCTCGCCCACCTGAGCCGCAAGCTCACGGGTTGGGGTCAAAACCAGTGCACGCACTTGGTTAGCACGTACTTTCGGGCCTTTCGACAACAGCTCTAGGATAGGAAGGGTAAAGCCTGCAGTTTTGCCTGTACCTGTCTGCGCCGCCGCCATGACATCTCGTCCTTCCAGCACGGCTGGGATCGCTTGCGCTTGGATCGGGGAAGGTGTTTCATAGCCTTGATTGGCAATCGCTTCAAGGATTGGGGTACATAGCCCAAGAGAGGCAAAACTCATAGAAGATTCTCGATTAGATGAAAAGTTTGATCTGCCTCACAATGGGCAGCAAGCGGGCTAGCTTACAGCAGGATGGGGAAAAGTCCTAATCTTTCGACTATTTCCCCTGTTAAACCCTGTTACTTCAAGGGATGAGCGAGGATTTGGCGGTGTGTAAAACGTTAATCCAACGGCGCAACGAGGCTTTCAAATCGCTCGTTCCCCCACAATGATTCAAAATCTTTCTCTTCTGCGGCGAGCTCGCGCAGCGAGGCGGTGTATTGCAATGCGCGCTCTAAATCATTAATGGCTTGTTCCTCAGATCCCAGGCATGCAAAGGCACACGCGCGCTGGTATAAGGCATGGGCATTGCTGGGGTCAAATTCCAATACGCGGTTACATAAACTTAAGCCCCAGTTATATTCGCGGGTTTCCATGGCGGCATCGGCTTTATACGTCAGTGCCTCAAGATCGCCGGGTCGAATCTTGAGAATTTCATCGTACACATCAATACGCTGCTCTGGGGTTTGCAGGTTTTGCGATCGCAGCCAGAGATTGTGAATTTCATTGATGGTTTCGATCTCTTTATTGTTCTGGGTAATGATCCGTGTTTTACGTTTTAAATCTTGCTCCAGTAACTGGAATTTTTTTTCGTATTGCTTGGCGATGTCGGAGAGTTGCTGATCGGCCACTTTCTTGGTGTTATCGCGCAATTCACGCAGCGATTGCCAACCTATCAAGGCAAAGAGTGAGGCGGCACCGGCAATCAGGTAGAAGAAATAGGTCACGGTGACATTGGCATAGTTCATGGATTTATCGGCCACTGACAGTTCGCGATCGGTGATTTCAATGATCATCTTCCGTTCCAGATTTTGCTGCTCGGTGCGCAGCAGTTTGAGTTCATCCAGCACATAGCGCTCCATCAACGGTTTGTCGTAAATGCTGTCGGTGGCGTAACGCTGTAACGTCTCGGCGGCTGGTGCCGTTGATGGTGCGTCTGGTGATGAGTTGGCTGACTTGGAGCCCGTATCAGGCGCCGGCTCTGAGGAGGACACATCGGGCGTGGCGTGCACAAGGGAGGCACTGAAGGGGAAAACACAGAGGGAAAAAAGCAGTAACATCCGATAGGGCATAGTGACGTTCCTCATCAAAACCAAGGGACCGCCCACAATGTACTGTTCGATGTGTATCTATTGCGTTATCGAACAATAAAAGTGAGGCGCCCTTAAGAAATAGCAGAAGACATCCAGAATAGATAACGCGAAGCGGTGGAAAATCGCGTTGTCTATTTCTACAGAAGGCACAAGGCCCACCGTCGCTTAGCCTTCCAGTCCGCCAGCGATTTGCGCCGAGCGGAGCAGCGTTTGACGTTGTACTTCTTTTTCTGATGCGGCTTGTACGTGCAAGTGTTGGGGTTCTTCACTTGTTACTGTGTGTTCAGGGTGTAATGCAAAGTCATGGTTAAATGTCAGCATGGGATTCTCCAGTGTGCGACTGAGTATTGTTGATTCAGGCAACAGATAGCGGCCTGAATAAACGATGGAGACATCCTGTCTTGAGGTGGTTAAAAAAGCATCATCCTTGGTGGTGAATTTACAGGAGGAGCGGCAGGGCGTAGAACGCAATCCCCTGACGCTGCGTTATTCGTTTCTGTGATGCCCGCTATTAGCGATGCCAAGCTGTTGCAGCGCGGTTTTGGCCGATGAAAACGCAAAATCATTAAGATTGAGCGACGCCGCAGGGATCCATTGAAGGGCCGCCACATCGTCACCGGCTTGAACGTGCGGGCGCTGATCAAGCGTGATATGGAAAAACACATCACAGGTTTTGTATTCAATATCTCGGTAGCGATAGGAGTTGGGCGCTGAACCGGCATAACGCAATTGCTGTGGCGTAAACGTGACGTTCAACTCTTCATGCAATTCTCGGCATAGTGCGTGTTCAAGGGATTCATCGTAATCCACAAATCCACCGGGTAAGTCCAGCATGCCTTTGCCCGGTTCACGGCCGCGTACTGCGACTAAAATATCGGTTTGATGACAAATCACCGCCAGCACGGCCGACGCAGTATTGTGGAAATAGGTAAACTGACACTGTGTGCAGGCATAGGCTTTCGGGCCTTGCGCAGACAGGGCGGGCTGTCCACATGATGGGCAATGCATTATCGGTGACCTGATCAATAGAAGGCGAAAAGCATAACGCAGCCACAAGGGGATAGCCAGTGGGGGTGACACCACAAAATGTCAAACTCAGTATTCACTCTGTGGCGTATGAGTCGGCATGGCAATGCGTGCCAGCGATCACGCCAGTTGCGGTGATCCGGGTATCAGGTAGAATGGCGACCAATAATGTCACCACTGGTGTGTGAAAATGTCTGAAGAATATGAAGTAGAAGCCCTTGGCGTAGAGGTAGATGCCCAGCCGATTGAGCTTTACAAAGTGTTGAAAATTGCCAATGCGGTAAGTGGTGGCGGTGAAGCCAAATTTGCGATCTCCGAAGGCTATGTGGCGGTGAATGGCGAGCTTGAACAGCGTAAGCGCCGCAAAGTGTACGACGGTGACGTGATTGAATTTAACAATGAATTCTTCTTGGTACTGTGTGACCAGCCGGTAACGGAACCGTCTGACGAACCAAAACCGAAAAAGCCAGCAGCTCCAAGTAAGCCCGCAAAACCTGCACGCGAAAAATCTAAAGCGCCAAGTCAGGATGCGGGTCAGAAAACGCCACGTAAAGGGGCGAAAGCGACGGCGGCCCCAAAAGGTAAAGCCGGGCAGAAAGGTGGTGCGAAAGCGGCCCCCCAAGCCTCTCAAAAAGCAGACCAAAACACAGGGCGCAAGCCAATCAGTTTCTAAGCTGTGATTGTCTGAAAATACTGTTAAAGCAAGGCCGTGATAGTGATTATCACGGCCTTTTTTTGTTTTTGTGGGTATATATCATGTCGTTGTTCATGGACGTGAATAAAGTGACGTGTACGAGATGTCAGGCGTTATTGCTTTAGTTTCTTGCAATATAAGAATTTATCTGTGTGATTGTGTATCGTTTCTCACATTGTGATAATACGCATTGAGAGATAAAACGCGATAAGCGTTAATAGTTCGGTCAACGGTAGTGGCCCCGTATAAAACAACATCATAGTGAACAGACCTGAATGACAAATAAATACAAACTGAATGCCAATGAAAAAATGCTTCAGGTACTGATGCATATTGCTTCGGCCAATGAACCGGTCACGGCACAGACGTTAAGCGAACAGACAGGCATGCCACCCAGTAGTGTGTATCGCTACTTGGTGATTTTGAAGAATTGGAACTTGATTGAAGAAAGCCCGCGTCAAAGCTGTTACAGCATTGGCCCGGCAGCGCTTCAGTTATTGCGTAACTTCCAGATGTTTTCGCCGCTGTCAAGCGGTGTGCATCAAGTGTTGAAACGCGTACAGCAACAAACTGGCGAAATGGCGGCTTACTTGGTACCGGTTGGGTTCCGTGCGTTGTGTACAGCCCGTGTCGACAGTCCGCATGCGCTGCGTTGTGCGTATGAAGAAGGGCAAAGCCAGCCGTTGATCCGAGGAGCTTCCTCCAAGGTGATATTGGCCCATATGCCGGAACAACGTGTGATGTCGACATTGCACCATTTTGGCATTACTGAGCCGGAAGATGTGGATCGTTGGCAAAGCGAACTGGCACAGATCAAACATGATGGGTATGCCATCAGTACCTCGGAATACGATCCTGGGGTGTCAGGGGTCAGCGCGCCGGTGTTTTCTGGCAATAAAATTGTCGGCGCTGTGAGTGTCATGGCACCGGAAGATCGCGTGTTAAAGCGCAAGAATAAGATCATTTTTTCTGTTTTACAGGCGGCGAGGGTACTTCCTCCTGATCTATAAAACCCAATCTACAAACCCGGTTTTATAACCTAGAACTATCACCCACTGCTGTGCCGTTTGGTCAGTGTTAACTTGGTCAGAGTCAAAAGGATAAGGAGTCATCATGCTGGATTTTAAACGTTGGTTTTCGTTTGCTCGTTCAGCGCAGGTAGCGTCTGCAGTGAAACCCACAATGATGATTGAACCTTATTCTGAACAGCGAAAAACGGGCGCGGTCTTACTGGGGTTAGCCAGTGATCTCAGTCAGCAGTATTTTGATGCGCACGCAGGCACCAAAGAAGGACCAGACAGCATTCGTCGTGCTTTGGCTGCATCACCTGTCACCACGGCGTTGCCTTTGTACGATGCGGGTGTGATTGATGAGCAGCAAGTCGCCGTCTTCCCTGAAACCAGTTTTGAAGCCATGCAGGCGTACCAATATCAGCGCTTGCGGGAGATGCTCAAACTGGGGCATTTACCCGTCATGCTGGGCGGTGGCCATGAAGTGGCTATCGGCAGTTATCTGGCTTTGTCGGATACGGTGTATCAGGCGGCCAATGACTGGGAAGGCGAAGGCCCGGCACACATTCCCCATGCGTGTCAGCCGAAAGTCGGGATCATCAATATCGATGCCAATTTTCAGCTGCGTCGTACATTGGCCGTACGTAATGGATCGGCTTTTCATACCGTTGCCAGCTATTGTCAGGCCGAACGTCGAGATTTCCATTATTTGGGCTTAGGCATTTGCGATCACACCAATAGCCAATCCGCCTTTGCGTATGCCAAAGAGTTGGGGGCTGAGTGGTTGCTCGATAGCCAAATGAAGATGAAAAACCGCAAGCAAATCCAAGCCACGATCAGCCGTTACATCGACAGCGTGGATCATATTCACCTTAGCCTAGATTTAGCGGTCTTTTCTTCCGCCATTGCTGAGGGGGTGAATATGTCACGGGTGTACGGTGTGAATTTGGCCGTGATAGAAATGGTGCTGAAACACATTATGGCCAGCGGCAAAGTGCGGGTATTGGATGTGGCAGGGTTAAACACCGAATTTGATTATCAAAATCACACGGCGAAATTAGCCGCGAAGCTGATTCAGCATACGCTAAAGCATGCGTGATATTGATCGTTAACATCACCCTTTTGTTATTATTTTCTTTACCTTAACCGGTTATAGGCTCAGGGCAAGATCATGAATATTTTTTGCCCAATTCCAGATCAAAATTGACCTGACGAGTCGACTGTGATCTTATGCTCCTCTTTTGAGGAGTGGCCATGAATTTAGATACCATCAAAGAGCATTTCAGCATCATCCGTGACGAGCGACAAAGCGCGAAAGTGGATTACCCACTGTTCGATATTTTGTTTGGCTCAATCTGCGCTGTAATAGCCGGAGGCCAAGGCTGGACCGACA
>NZ_JAKJSN010000067.1:0-25741 GCF_050337005.1 Photobacterium japonica
GGACCACAGGACCACAGGACCACAGGACCACAGGACCACAGGACCACAGGACCACAGGACCGTTCCCTTTGATTTTGCTCTCACTCGAGCGCAGCGTGACTCGTCCCTAGGTACTCGTACCTGCTTTTCCTGTCCCTGCTTTTCCTCGCCCCTCGACACTCGCAAACTGCTCTTACTGAATTTTCTTCCCCTTCACCAACTTTCTCACCCACATCCGTCCCGGATGCAAGGCTTCCAGTACACTGTTTGGCAACGGTAACGGGTCGCCGCAGATCTGCGAGGCTAACACTTCACCCAATAGCGGGGCTGAACTCAGGCCGCGCGATCCTAAACCGATCATCGCATACAGGTTCGGGTAAACCGGTACCGGTTGGGCGCTGTCTTGGTTGTCTCTCAAATCAGCGTATTGCGCAAGCAGGGCATCGAAGTCACACACGTCACCCACAAACGGTAGGTGATCACGGCTGGCACAGCGTACGCCGACACGGGCGTTATTGGCGGAAAAGTCCAGCGTGGTGGGCCATTCACTCTCAGGTAGACAGTTGATCAGGCGTTGCTGGTTATCCGCATGCTCTTCACTGCTGAAGGTCAAATCGGTACTGCCTCGGCGGTAGCTGGCACCAATGCAATGACTGTCACCTGCAGCGTTTACGGGGGTCAGGTAGCCGTCGTAACACAGTACGGTGTTAAGCTCACTTAACGCTGCATTGGTGGGGATGTGGCTGACTTGGCCACGCACCGAGTAAGCAGGAATGGCTTGAGTCTGTGTCAGCTCAGCAAAACGGTGACCGTTGGCCACGACAACGGTGCCATGTGTGGTTTGCTGTCCGTCTTGGTCGGTTAACTGCCATTGCTGCTCCTGAGACGGAGACAGATCTGGCGATGTGCTTTGTGCTAGCTGTACAATCTCGCACTCGGTACGCACGGTTAAATAACCGGTCGCTTGGGCCTGTTCGAGTAAGGCGCGGGTTAGGGCTTGTGGGCATAACCAACCGCCCAGCGGGTAGTTGACGCTGTCAAAGCCGGTTTCAACGCCAGTAACGGCTGCGGTTTCAGCCACATCCAAGCCGCGGATCAGCGCCTCTGGGAAGCCGCCATTGAGCATGTTACCCAGCTTTTTCGCCGCGTTGTCATCCCATGCCAATTGCGTGACGCCACACCAGTCATGATCAAAGCTGGTCCCCGCTTTTTCATTGTTGGCGGCGGCTTGGTCGACAAACTGACGGGCAAACAAAAACGCCGGGGCAAAGAAACGCGACAAGGCATCGTTGGCACCATTCAGTAACGGGTACACCGCACCTTGACGGTTGCCGGATGCGCCTTCGGCAGGCAAGGCATCGGCACAGTATAACGTCGTGTGAATACCACGGCGTGCGAGTGCCAGTGCGGTGGTCGCAGAGCCCACGCCCCCGCCAATGATCGCCACGGACTCTGTGTGAGACGCCGCGCGGCGGGTGTACCACGGTTTCACATTGCTGCCGTACTGGCGATCAGCAATGTGGCCGGCCAGCATTTCGCGCTTGGTACCAAACCCTTTGACTTTGCTCATGCTAAAGCCTGCGTCAATCAGGCCGCGACGGACAAAACCGGCGGCGGTAAATGTCGCTACGGTACAATCGGTACGGGCCAGTTTCGCCATGCCATCAAACAGGGTTTGGCTCCACATCTCCGGGTTTTTGCTCGGGGCAAAGCCGTCAAGGAACCAGGCATCCACAATGCCGCGCGTATCGGTCCATACTTGAGGCATACAGTCTTTGATATCGCCGAACCATAAATCCAGCGTGATCATGCCATCTTCCAGCACCAAGCGGTGGCAATCCGCCACCGCGGGTGGGTAGTGGGCGTGCAGCTTTTCCGCCACGTCCGCCAGATCGGGCCATGACTGATGCGCTTTGATCAAGTCGTCTTTGGTGACCGGAAACTTCTCAAAGCTGATGAAATGCAATTCTTTGGTGGTGGCGTCTGGATTGGCGGCACGGAACGCCTTGAACCATTGCCACACCGCGAGAAAGTTCAGGCCGGTGCCAAAGCCGGTTTCGGCAATCACAAAGCGGCGGCGATCAAACGTCTCCCAACGGGTGGGCAGGTGGTTTTGGTGTAAAAAGACGTAGCGGGTTTCTTCCAGGCCGTTTGCATTTGAAAAATACACATCGTCGAAATCGTTGGAGACGGGTGTACCTGCTTCATTCCAGTCTAAAACCGCATGGGCAATGCGAGAGACAGAAGAAGGCATGTCAGGGTGTTTTACAGAATCAGGCAAGGGAGCAACCTCATAAGTGGGGGGGAACAACAGAGTGTAACCTTAACGGGTCACATCTTCAGCATTACGGGGTACACAGGCGGACAGGCACTGTGCGCTGCGCAGTAATAATGCACAATTTTAGTGAAATTATGGGCGATTGTACCCGATCAAAAGGAAAGCTGACCACTTTTGACAGCCAAACCCGTTATTATCGTCAGCGTTAAATGACAGTAGGAATTCATCATGAAACGAGCCGTAATCACAGGCATGGGTATTGTATCCAGCATTGGTAATAACGTTAAAGAAGTGCTGGCGTCATTGAAAACGGGTAAATCCGGTATTTCTTACTCTGAACAGTTCGCAGAAATGAAACTGCGCAGCAATGTTTGGGGCGATTTGAAAATGACCCCCTCTGAGCATATTGATCGTAAAAAAATGCGTTTCATGGGTGATGCCGCCGCATTTGCATATTTATCGATGGAGCAGGCTATCGCGGATGCGGGCCTGACCGAAGAACAAGTCTCTAATGACCGTACTGGCCTGGTGGCGGGTTCGGGTGGCGCATCGTCTTACAACCAAGTCGCTGCGGTTGATATTCTGCGCGAAAAAGGCGTGAAGCGTGTGGGCCCTTACATGGTACCGCGTACTATGTCATCCACCGTATCAGCCTGTTTGGCGACCCCGTTTAAAATCCGTGGTGTGAACTACACCATGAGCTCGGCGTGTGCGACTTCTGCACACTGTATCGGTCACGCACTGGAATTGATCCAGCTGGGCAAACAAGATGTGGTGTTTGCTGGTGGCGGTGAAGAGTTGGATTGGTCACTGACCATGATGTTTGATGCGATGGGCGCGTTGTCGACTAAGTACAACGACGATCCAACAAAAGCATCCCGTACTTACGATGCAGACCGTGACGGTTTCGTTATCTCTGGTGGCGGCGGCATGCTGGTGGTTGAAGAGCTGGAACATGCCCTTGCACGTGGTGCGAAGATCTACGGCGAAATCGTTGGCTACGGCGCGACGTCTGACGGCTACGACATGGTCGCCCCATCCGGTG
This sequence comes from Photobacterium japonica, assembly GCF_050337005.1. Lineage (NCBI taxonomy): Bacteria > Pseudomonadati > Pseudomonadota > Gammaproteobacteria > Vibrionales > Vibrionaceae > Photobacterium > Photobacterium japonica. Next base: position 3,303 of record NZ_JAKJSN010000067.1, read on the forward strand.
AAGGCGCGGTACGTTGTATGAAGATGGCGATGCAAGATTTGGATGCGCCGATTGATTACATCAACACCCACGGCACATCAACGCCAGTCGGCGATGTAAAAGAGCTAGGCGCGATTCAGGCATTGTTCGGCGAAAACAGCCCTGCCATTTCTGCGACCAAAGCCATGACCGGTCACGCACTGGGCGCGGCGGGCGTACACGAAGCGATTTACTCAACGCTGATGCTAGATAACGGCTTTGTCGCCCCAAGCATCAACATTGATAACCTCGACCCTGCGGCTGAAGGTTTGGACATCGTGACGGAAACGCGCGACGTTGAACTGAAGACCGTGATGTCAAACAGCTTCGGCTTCGGCGGCACCAACGCCACACTGGTTATCAAGAAATACGAAGGATAAGTCTAGTAGCGGTCCTGTGGGAAAGATCGGCCCTAAGGCCCTGAGGTAAAGCAGGCACGAAAGTGTTTGCATCAATGACGGGATTTGACATCCTACCCATAGGACCATAGGACCATAGGACCATAGGACCATAGGACCATAGGACCATAGGACCATAGGACCATAGGCTTATTACTCTCATTCTCCAGGTGTTGGCACTGACGGCGTTCAACCATTCACGGCCTTTTTGCGGAGACTGGATGAGTGGGATGAGCGCCAGTCAGCGCCAAAACAGACGCGACAGGTATCGCCATCATAGTATTTTCTTTTGCGGGATAGATCTGTGATCGCGGTGACTGTTTGATTGCCTGGAACACGCCCGGTAGCGCTATGCTGCCGGGCTTTTTTGTATCCCCCTCGTCCCTGAATGCTTTACAATTCCCCCATCGCGAAACCCACGTGAATCACGTAATGACTTTAGGACCCAGTGATGAAAATCCTCATAGACGAGAATATGCCGTATGCCGAAGCGCTGTTTAGCCAATTAGGCGACGTGATCAGCAAACCAGGCCGTACTTTAACCGCCGACGATTTGGTGGATGTGGATGCTTTGATGATCCGCTCGGTGACGAAAGTGAATGCCAACTTGCTCAGCAAAGCCAATGCGCTGAAATTTGTCGGTACCGCCACGGCGGGGCAGGATCATGTTGATGAGGCGTTGCTGGCAGAAAAAGGCATTACGTTCACCGCTGCGCCGGGGTGTAATAAAGTCGGTGTCGCCGAATATGTGCTGAGCAGCCTGATGGTCTTGGGCCAGCAGCAAGGCTTTTCCGTGTTTGATAAAACCGTCGGTATTATTGGGGCGGGTAACGTGGGCAGTTACTTGGCGCAATGTCTGGATGCGCTAGGGATCCGCTATTTGCTGAATGACCCCATCAAACAAGCCCAAGGGGATACACGTACTTTTCATTCCATTGAGGATATCCAACAGCAGTGCGATGTGATCACCCTGCACACGCCAATCACCCGTGACGGCGACTACCCGACGCACCATTTGGTGGATGCCGCGTTTCTTGGTCAGCTTAAAGCGGGCGCCATTTTGATCAACGCCGCCCGTGGCCCCGTGGTCGATAATCAAGCATTGAAAGTCGCCTTAAACGCGTCGCTGCAGGCCTGTCAACAACACGCCAATGGCATCGATGCAAGACCGCACCTCACCGCCGTGCTGGACGTGTTCGAACACGAGCCACAAGTGGACTTGGCGCTGTTGCCGTTATTGGCCTTTGCCACGCCGCATGTGGCGGGTTACGGGTTGGAAGGCAAAGCGCGTGGCACCACCATGGTCTACAACCGTTTTTGCGAATTTTTGGCGGTCGACAAAGTCGTGGAAGCGGCCAGTTTGTTGCCTATTGCACCTATCCCGCACGTGGTGTTAAGTCAGCCATGGGATGACGCGACCCTCTTTAGTCTGACCCAATTGGTCTACGATGTGCGCCGTGATGACGGCGTGTTCCGCCGTGAAATGGGGCAAACAGAAGAAGGTAGCGTGGAAATGGCCACTGCGTTCGATCGGATGCGGAAAAATTACTGGGATCGACGTGAATATAGTGCGATTACGGTAGCGGGCGAGGCCCATTTTGGGGTAGAGTCGCTGGCTAAATTAGGTTTTACAGTAGAGGAAAGGCCATGAGCCAGGAATATGATATTGCCGTACTTGGCGCAACCGGCGTCGTTGGCGAAGCCATTGTAGAAGTGCTTGAGAATCGCAATTTTCCTGTTCGCAATCTCTATTTGCTTGCGTCTGAGCGCAGTGCGGGCAAAGTCGTGCGCTTTAAAGGCAAAAGTGTACGTGTGACCAATGTTGAAGAATTCGACTGGGATCAGGTACAGCTTGCTATTTTCTCTGCCGGTGCAGAAGCGTCTGATCGCTGGGCACCGATTGCGGCTGAGCAAGGCGTGATCGTGATTGATAACACATCACGCTTCCGTTACGACTACGATGTGCCGTTGGTCGTGCCAGAAGTGAACCCGCACGCGTTGGCTGACTTCCGCAACCGTAACATCATCGCAAACCCAAATTGCTCGACCATTCAGATGATGGTGGCCCTAAAGCCTATCCATGATGCGTACGGTATTGAGCGCATTAATGTCTGCACATACCAGTCTGTATCGGGTTCTGGCAAAGAAGGCGTCGACGAATTAGCGGGCCAAACCGTGAAGTTGTTGAATGGCCTGTCGGCTGAAACCAGCGTGTACGACAAGCAAATCGCGTTTAACTGCTTGCCACACATCGATGAGTTCATGGATAACGGCTACACCAAAGAAGAAATGAAAATGGTGTGGGAAACCCAGAAAATTTTGGGTGACGACACTATCCGTGTGACCCCGACGTGTGTTCGCGTACCGGTGTTCTACGCGCATGCCGAAGCGGTGCATGTGGAAACCAGTCAGCCGGTGAACATCGAAGAAGCGATCAGCCTGCTGGAAAATGCTGAAGGCATCGAAGTGTTCCACGGTAATGCGTACCCAACGCAAGTGGGTGACGCGACCGGTAAAGATCACGTCATGGTTGCGCGTATTCGTGAAGACATCAGCCACCCATGCGGTATTAACATGTGGGTTGTTGCGGATAACGTCCGTAAAGGTGCCGCGACGAACAGCGTGCAGATTGCTGAAAAACTGATCGCTGAATACCTATAAGATCCGCGTTTTTGCGCATGATAGGCCAATCAACAGGGAAAGCTGAGCTTTCCCTGTTTGTTTATCTGCCCGTGAAGAGGCAGCCCATGCGTGCTTCCTCAATACACACTCAAGATCATTGGCAATAGGCCGATATCTATTATTCTAGTATCATGCGCGATAGAAAATCGGTGCACACGGTGTGCGCGAATTTGCGCGATGCATTGATCGCTTTTTTCCTGCCAAAGAGGACTGTAGGCAGTGTCTGACCATTCCAAGATGATGAAACGCCTTTTATTACCGGTACTGATTTCTTCGGCCCTTGCCTTCCCGGCACACGCCAATACCATACGTATCATGGGGCCGACGCCTGATGAACAGCCTGCGCCTTCCCCTTATTCGACCTCTTCGTCTGCGCCGTCGTATACCAGTGCCAACCGTTATGGGCCTACGACCCATCAGGAAACCTTGTGGTCGATAGCATCTCGCTACCGCCCGAATGATCAGATCTCTATTTATCAGGTAATTGGCGCGATTTTCCGTCAGAATCCGCAAGCCTTTGAGCAGAACAATATCCATACCTTGGTGCCGGGTAGCATTCTGACGATCCCGACACTGTCACAGATCCAGCGTGAGAACGTTAACGCGGTGAAGCTGCGTCTGGAAGCCGATAAAGGCAAAGGTCGTGGTGCGATTGCCAAGAAAGCACCGCCAGCGCCTAAAGCGGTGCCAGCACCGGCTCCCAAAGTGGCAGCAACACCAACACCTGTCGTTAAACCAAAGCCTGCCGTTAAAGTAGACAACGCCACACCTGCAGTTAAACCGGCTGAGACATCGGCGGTCGCGAAAGCGGAGCCGACGCTAGCTGAAAGCATGCGTGCGTTGATCCCGGCAAAACCGCAAGCGCTGCAAGATCAGTTGGATGCCTCTGATGAGCAGATGACTAAACTGCTGGAAAGTAACCATTTACTGCGTGTGCGTCTGGCGGAAATGCAGCACGAAGTGGCCGCGTTGAAAAACCAAATCAGCGACGATGAGCAACTGCGCGCGCAGATCAAAGATTTCATTGAACAGCAAAGAGTTTTGCAAGCGGCAAAACCGACCGAGCCGGAAGCGACCCTGTTTGATCGCTTGATTGATAACCCGTGGGCATTGGCCGCGATGGCGCTGATCCCCGGTGGCTTGTTAGCGGGCGCGTTGGCGTACTTCCTGTGGGGCCGTAAGAAAGAAGAGGAAGAGTCGCTGGACGCCCTTGAAGGGCCAAAGGCCGATGATCCGGCGATGATGCCGCCACCCGTCGACGATGAAGTAGTGCCTAACCTGGCCTTGGGCGGTGACGACGACTTGGATGATCTGTTTGGCGAGGATGATCCGTTATTCGCCGAAGATATTGACGATAAAGCCACGATCGATGACGAATTGTTTGAGATGGAAAACGGTTTTGGGCCAAGCAGCATCTCTGTGAAAGGCGATGAGCAAGCTATTGGTCTGGAAGACATGGAGCGAGCATTGGATGAGATTGAGCAAAAAGCCGATCTGAGTTCCGATGAAGCGTTAGCCGCCATGTGGGAAAAATCGCTGCAAGTGGAAGACGATGAAGACAGTTTTGACTTGTCGTTTGATAGCGATGTGATGGATTTGGGTGTACCTGAAAAGGGGCAGGATGCGCCGCAACCTTCGGAGCGTCGCCCCGAGGTAACGCCGGATCAGGAAATGCTGATCAACCAAGAGGATCTGGACTCTTTGTTCGACAGCTTTGTCGCAGAGGATGATCCGAGCAATACCAACACGCAGGCAGACACCGCCGCCGAGATCGCGGCGCGCGCCAATGATGATCTCGCTCAACAAGCGGCGATCGATCAAGCCTTGGCGGATGCAGACATGTTCTCGTTCTCGTCACAGGATGACATTGACGACTTGTTCTCGGCAAACAGTACCTCGCTGCTTGATGAGCTGATGGATGACGACGACGACATGTTGACGTCTGACATTACGCTGGAAGAAGACAGTACGGCATTACTGGATGAGCTGTTGGGCGATCTGGACGAAGACGATGATTTTCCGTCGTCCGACATTGCACTGAGCGAAAACAGCACGGCATTGCTGGATGAGCTGGTGGCAGACATTGAGGATGAAGACGACGATGCGTCGGCGTTGGATTGGCCGTCGATGGATCTGGATGACCCCGAGTTTGAGTCAACATTTGAATCAAAACCTGAATCTGAATTTGAGCCTGAGTTTGAATCAACGTTCGAACCAGAACATGAGTCAGCGCTGAACGATGTGCCGCAAGACACGCCGGTGATGCCTGCTGATTATGACGTTGCCCGTGACATGGCAAATGACGTGTCGAATACTGTAACGAATGAGATTGTGCTGGATGCGGTTTTAGCGGATGACGTCTTAACGAATGAGCCAGTCATTGATCAACCCGCATCGCAGTTTGATGATACTGCTGCGGGGATCGAAGAGGATGAGGAGCTCGAAGAAGTCACTGATGCGATCACAACGGACATGCCAACAGCAGCCCCTCTGGCTGACACGCAGCCTGACGTTGAAGCGCTGACAGAGACGTCGGAAGCAAATACTGTTGATGTTGATATTGAAGCGGAGGAGGCGTTAGAGACGCAGACGCCGGATGATATTGAGAACGCAGCGGCGGCAGAGATCGTGGAAGCGGTTGATGACGAGCAGGCAGAGCTAGCAGCCATGTTAGCGTCTTCTTTTACCGAAGACGATGCCGCCGCGATGGATCCTTCTGTCGGCATGACCGTGGAGCAGTTGCTGGAAAGCTTGGATGTCAATTCGCCGTTGGATCTCAGTGATTACCCCGAGTTCGACGAAGAAGCGGTGATGAATGCCGCTGATGTCGTCTTGGATGATGCGCCAGCGATGACGGTCAGTGCCGACGAAGAGCAAGCGGTCTTTGACAACATCGTTCGTCAGTTGCAGCAAGCTGCAGAAGCGGCCGATTTACCAGCAACGACAGCACCTGTTTCAGATGACAGCGCGGTACGCTTTGCAGAAGCAGAAGCAGAAGCAGAAGCAGAAGCAGAAGCAGAAGCAGAAGCCAAGCCAGAGGCTGTCGATACGATCGAAGATCACACCGATGTTGAATCGCTCAATGATGACAACGTGACTGAGCTTACCTCACCGTTTGCGTTGCACGGTCAGCCACAGGTGGCCTTTGAAACCTATGATGCCGACACCTTGCCGGAGTTCGGGGAAGATGACGCTCTGCAAGCGTCTTTTGATGAGCAGCACGAGCTAGAACAGTACGAGCTGGAGCAAGGGCTTACGCAGACGGTGACGCCTGAATATGCCCCTGATGTCGCCGCTGAATTCGCGATGCCAGCATCCGCATCGGCATTCGCAGACAGTACGACGGATGCAGAACGTGACAGTATGGAAACGGCCGGGTTAGACATGGCGGCCTTGCTGAGTGAGCCGGAGGCGCCTGCGTCACCGAGTGTGGCAATGGATGCCCTGCGTGACGAACCACAACCCGCAGTGACGGCAACGTCTGCTCTCGACACCCTTGCGATCGATCCCCTTGAACGGGACGCGTTAGCGCAAGATGCCCGCTTTGCATCGGCAGCAGAACAGGTGGAAGAGTCGTTAACGGCGGAAGAGGATGCGATTTGGTCCGCGGCGAATACCGAACCTGTGTTGGAAGGGGAAGACTGGACCACACAACCGGACATGCAAACCGCGGATGTGGCGGAGTTTGAGCCTGATCTTACCGACGAACAATGGGAGGATGATTCAGAATCCGTTCTGTTGAACGACGATAAACCCGCACCGACTGCCGCACCGTCTTACATCAGTATTGAAGAATTGATGAAAGAGTTGGATGAGGTACCGGCGATCGAGGGGGATGAAGCGCCATTAAATCTCGAGGTAGGGTTGGATGAATTCCCGGATGTGCTGGCGGGTATTGATGCGTACGATGTTGATAGCCAAGGTGAATACGCCAGCAAGCTGGATTTAGCCAAAGCGTATTTAGAAATGAATGACAGCGAAGGCGCCCGTGATTTGCTGGAAGAAATCGCTCTGCAAGCCGATACCAGCCTACAGCAAGAAGCGAATGCCTTGTTGGGCAAGATGAAGGTGTAAGCAGAAGAGGGACTAGGAACGGGTATCGCTGCGCTCCGAGGAGGAGCAAAAGCAGAAGCGAGTTTCGAGTCTATATGTAGTGGTAGGGGCGAGTAAGAGCGGTCCTGAGGCCCTATGGAAGATCAAAAGCGGATGCGATTGTTTTTCTATAGGGCTTTTTCTTGATACTCATAAACTGGCGACTCGATATTATTGGCTGGATCATAGGACCGCTTTAATCCGCTCTTCTTCGTCCCGCTTTTACCCGGAGCGCAGCGTGACTCGAAACACGCCCCACCTTTTATCTCACCCCGGTATCCCCTATAATCCGTCATCCATTGATCCTTGGCCTTTGGCCTCCAGTAAAAACGAAGTGAATTATGCGAATAGCGTTAGGTATTGAGTACGACGGTACCAAATACTCCGGTTGGCAGCGCCAAAGCCACGCGGATAGCGTGCAACAGCGTTTAGAAAAAGCCCTGAGTAAAATTGCCGCTCACCCTGTCGAAGTGCAGTGTGCCGGGCGTACAGACGCTGGCGTACATGGCACGGGGCAGGTGGTGCATTTTGATACCAACATGAGCCGTAAAATGGTGGCATGGACCATGGGTGCCAATGCGAATCTGCCTAAAGATATCGCCGTGCGTTGGGCAACCGAGGTAAGTGAGGACTTCCATGCGCGTTTCAGCGCAACGGCACGTCGTTACCGTTATATCATCTATAACCATGCGCTTCGTCCGGCTATTCTTGGCAATGGTGTGAGCCATTATCATGGTGATCTGGATGAAAAAGCGATGCATGAGGCCGCCCAGTACTTGTTAGGCGAGCAGGATTTCACCTCGTTCCGTGCAGCGCATTGTCAGTCGCTCAGCCCATGGCGTAACATGATGCACGTGAATGTATCGCGCCAAGGCAACTTTGTGATCATTGATATTAAAGCCAACGCGTTTGTTCACCATATGGTGCGTAATATTACCGGCAGCCTGATTAAAGTGGGTCGTGGGGAAGAAAAACCAGAATGGATTCAGTGGTTGCTTGAGCAGAAAAATCGCAGTTTAGCGGGCGCAACGGCCAAGGCTGAAGGGCTATACTTGGTGGATGTGGATTACCCTGCAGAATTTGGCTTGCCGCGCGCGCCATTGGGGCCGCTATTTTTGCCGGATTAAATATTGACGGATTACGTTTCTGCCAGAAAAAGCGAACTGACTCACGTTGAAACCGCTGTTTGAGTCGGTTTAAGCAGAAGGGGATGGGATTCCCCTTAAATTGGGTCTATAACAACTCATAGTACCAGTTTTTTATCCACAGACTGGCAAGTTTGTGCTTTAATTCCATCTCGAAAAATTAATGAATTTGTAATTCTCTGCTGCTAGTGCCCGAGCATCGCCGTTGCGAGTCGGCGCAGCAGGGAGTGAAAACAGAAAAGGTCATTCATGAGCTGGCTGGAAAAGATCCTTACAAAAAGCAATATTGTCTCCTCCCGCAAGGCGTCAATCCCTGAAGGGGTATGGACCAAATGTACGTCATGCGAACAAGTGCTTTATCACGCCGATCTAGAACGTAACCTGGAAGTTTGCCCGAAATGTGACCACCACATGCGTATGAAAGCGCGTCGCCGTTTGGAAACATTCTTGGATGCCGAAGGTCAGGTTGAGTTGGCGGCGGACTTGGAGCCACAAGATAAGCTGAAGTTCCGTGATTCCAAAAAGTACAAAGATCGTCTGTCTGCGGCGCAAAAAGCCAGCGGTGAAAAAGACGCATTGGTGGTACTGCAAGGGACATTGCTGGAGCAGCCACTGGTTGCGTGTGCCTTTGAATTCTCCTTTATGGGCGGTTCAATGGGCTCTGTGGTCGGTGCCAAGTTTGTGCAAGCCGTGGATGCCGCGATTGAAAACAACTGTGCCTTGGTGTGTTTCTCTGCCAGTGGCGGTGCCCGCATGCAAGAAGCTTTGATGTCGCTGATGCAAATGGCGAAAACCAGTGCGGCGCTTGAGCGTTTATCGGCGAAAGGTCTGCCATTTATCTCGGTACTGACTGATCCAACCATGGGCGGTGTCTCTGCGAGTTTGGCGATGTTGGGCGATATCAACATTGGTGAGCCAAAAGCCTTGATCGGTTTTGCCGGTCAGCGCGTGATTGAGCAAACCGTGCGTGAAAAGCTGCCTGAAGGTTTCCAGCGCAGCGAGTTTTTGCTGGAGCACGGTGCTATCGATATGATTGTTGACCGTCGTGAGATGCGCCAGCGTATCGGCGGCCTGGTCGCGAAAATGACTCATGCGACATCACCGATGGTGGTGTCAGTAGATGGCCCTGCGGCGAATGTTGAGACCCCAAAGGTCGATATTACGAAAGCGCAAGACTGATCGCTGCGTCGCGGTTGCTGCGCGCATGCGTAGATAGCGCCGGATAAAAATACAAACGGGACGGTGGTCCCGTTTGTCGTTTTTGGGTTTTGATCCGCTTTATTCGTGCAAGGCAGTTTGGGTTCGTGCCGTTCAGTGTTAAATTAGACGTCATATTGCATAACTGAAAAATGATAACTCATGTCCGGATTGACAGTACCTCAAGCACATTCCCCTTTAGCCACTTGGCTTTCCTATCTTGAACAATTACACACCAGCGCGATTGATTTAGGGCTTGACCGTGTGCAGGCTGTCGCCACCCAAGCCGGGCTGACGAAGCCTGCAAACCGTGTCATCACTGTCGCGGGTACCAACGGTAAAGGCTCAACCTGTGCCATGCTGGAAGCGATTTTGCTGGAAGCGGGCTACAAAGTGGGTGTGTACAGTTCACCGCATCTGGTTCGATATAACGAGCGTGTACGTGTTAACGGCCAAGAACTGCCTGACAGTGATCATAGCATGGCGTTTGATGCCATTGAGCAGCAGCGTGGCGCAATCAGCCTGAGTTTGTTTGAGTTTGGTACGTTAGCGGCACTGCAGTTGTTCAAACACCATCAAGTGGATGTGGTGGTGCTAGAGGTCGGTTTGGGTGGACGGTTAGACGCCACCAATATTGTTGATCATGATGTGTCGGTGATCACCAGTCTGGCGGTCGACCATGTCGATTGGTTGGGCGATGACATCAATGTGATTGGGTATGAGAAAGCCGGTATCTTCCGTACAGGCAAACCGGCTATCTGTGGTCAACCACAGCCACCGGCGAGCGTGCCTGCGCATGCCGATGACATCGGTGCTGAATTTTATCAGGTGGGTTACCAGTTTGACTATCAGGTTGACGGTGACCGTTGGCAGTGGGTGAGTGGGGCGTTCAAGCTTGATAACCTGCCATTGCCCTCCCTGCCGTTACCCAATGCCGCTACCGCCTTGATGGCGCTGGCTGTCGCGGATTTGGATATCACGGACGAACACATTGCGAACGGGTTGGCGAAAGCCGCGTTACCAGGACGCATGCAAGTGGTTTCGACCGCGCCGCTCGTGATCATGGACGTGGCCCATAATCCCCATTCTGCTGAATACTTTGCTCGCCAACTGGCGCAAATCAAGCAGCGTGAGCACAAGCAGCGCATTCATGCGGTTGTCGCCATGCTACACGATAAAGATATCGCCGCGACGGTCGCGGAAATGCATTCTATCGTTGATGCGTGGTATCCCGCGTCGTTGACCGGCCCGCGTGCGGCGCAAGCCGAAGAGATCATTGCGCACATTTGCACCCACACTGGCGGTGATATTGCCGGTTTTGCGACCCCAACAGACGCCTATGACACAGCGCTGACACAGGCAGGGCCTGAGGATATGGTAATTGTCTTTGGCTCCTTCTACACTGTGGGGCAGATTACCAGTCACATTGAAAGCAAGCAGTGAAAAAGCAATTAAAAACAACCTATAGGAGTGATTGTGGCGAGTAAATTTCAGAGTCGCTTGGTCGGGACCATTATTTTGGTCGCCATTGGGGTGATTTTTCTCCCCGATTTGTTTGATGGTCAAAAGCAGCATTATCAAGAGCAGTTTGCCAGCATTCCGCTTGAGCCAGAATCTGCCGATGAGGTGGAATACGAACGTATTCCTGCACCGGCGTTTGCCGAGGTGGATTTACCGCCAGAGCCGGTGACGGTCGTGATTGATCACGAGACGCCGGATGAGAGCGCGTTTGTGCCTGATGATGGCGCCGCATTCGATACGCAATCAGCGGTCGAGCACGTGGTCGCCGTGGCCCCACAACCTGTCGCCCCGCCGAAAGCCGGTAATAAAGACAGCGGGTGGGTCGTGCAGCTGGGGGTATTCCGCAATGCGGACAACGCCCATCAGTTAGTGGCGAGCCTGCGAGAGAAAGGGTATCAGGCCCATGTGTTCCCTAAACAGCCTAAAGAAGGAGAATTGGCAAGAGTGGTGGTCGGTCCGGATGTATCAAAAGACACGCTCACAGCAAAACTGAAAGAATTACAAAAAATCACCGGATTAAAAGGCCGATTGGTCAGATTTAATCCACTAAACCCCTAGGTAAACGTTTGCGTTCTCATTTTTTCTGTTAGAATACGCACCAACAAGACGAATACAATAAATGATGATCTGGATTGATTACGTAATTTTAGGCGTAATTGGCTTCTCGGCACTGGTCAGTTTGATCAGGGGATTTGTGAAAGAAGCCTTGTCTCTCGTGATTTGGTTTGCAGCCTTTTTTATCGCCAGTAATTTTTATACCCAACTGGCGGCCCATTTCGCGAACATTCAGGATGAAATGCTGCGAAATGGCAGTGCGATTGCCGCGCTGTTTATTGCGACATTGATTGTCGGGGCAGTGGTGAACTATGTGATTGGCCAATTGGTCCAAAAAACCGGTTTGTCGGGCACCGACAGAGTACTTGGCGTGGTGTTTGGTGGCGTGCGCGGTGTCTTAATTGTCGCTGCGTTACTGTTCTTCATGGACGCATTTACTGGGTTATCTCAGTCTGACTGGTGGAAGGAATCAGAGTTGATCCCACAGTTTGGCGTTGTGATTGAATGGTTTTTCACATACCTAAAAGACACATCAAGCTTTTTACCGCGCGCGTTGTAGCAGCGAGCGGTTGTAGTAAAGGCGCTGCGCGGCACGGTGATACCACCGGCGTTTGGCGCCATGGAAAGCGTTGACAGCGAGGATCGGGCGTAGCCTGACACTCGCTGACTTTTAATTAAGCGACTATTAAAGCGTGACGAGGATTTAGGACATGTGTGGTATTGTCGGAATCGTGGGTTCAACCCCGGTGAACCAGTCTATCTATGATGCATTGACCGTGTTGCAGCACCGCGGCCAAGATGCAGCGGGTATTGTTACCTTAGAAAGCAATCGTTTCCGTCTGCGTAAGGCCAATGGGTTGGTGCGGGATGTGTTTGAAGCGAAACACATGCAGCGTCTGCAAGGGAATGTGGGGATAGGTCATGTGCGTTATCCTACTGCGGGCAGCTCCAGTGCCTCAGAAGCCCAGCCGTTCTATGTGAACTCACCGTATGGGATTTCATTGGCACACAATGGTAACTTAACCAATGCGGAAGCCATCAAAGAAACATTGTTTGAAAAAGCCCGCCGTCATGTCAATACCACCTCCGATTCTGAACTCCTCCTTAATGTACTCGCCAATCAATTAGATAAGGCCAAAACCTACCCGATCATGCCGGAAGAAATCTTCCATGCCGTAGCAGAAGTGCACCGTATGGTGTCTGGCGCCTACGCGGTGGTGGCGATGGTGATTGGTCACGGTATGATTGCATTCCGCGATCCAAAAGGGATCCGTCCACTGTGCTTGGGTAAGCGTGAAGTGGAAGGGCAACAAACCGAATACATGGTGGCGTCAGAGTCGGTTGCATTAGATGCGGTGGGTTTTGATTTCATGCGCGACGTGGCACCGGGTGAAGCGGTATACGTCACGTTTGATGGCCAGTTGTTTACACAGCAGTGTGCGGACAATCCTGCGTTAAACCCGTGCTTGTTTGAATTTGTCTACTTTGCCCGTCCGGATTCGTTTATCGACAAAGTGTCGGTCTACGCGGCGCGAGTGTGCATGGGGCAAAAGCTGGGTGAAAAAATCAAGCGTGAGTGGGCGGATTTGGATATCGACGTGGTGATCCCGATCCCGGAAACGTCATGTGACAGCGCATTAGAAATTGCCCGTACGTTGGATAAACCGTATCGCCAAGGGTTTGTAAAAAACCGCTATGTTGGCCGTACCTTTATCATGCCGGGTCAGCAAATGCGCCGTAAATCGGTACGCCGTAAGCTGAATGCGATTCGTTCGGAGTTTAAAGACAAGAGCGTTTTGCTGGTGGATGACTCCATTGTACGTGGTACCACGTCAGAGCAGATCATTGAGATGGCACGTGAAGCTGGTGCGCGCAAAGTGTATTTGGCTTCTGCGGCGCCGGAAGTGCGCTTCCCGAACGTGTACGGCATTGATATGCCATCGGCCAATGAGTTGATTGCACACGGTCGTGAAGTGGATGAAATTTGTACCATGATTGGCGCTGACGGCCTGATTTTCCAAGACTTACCTGACCTTGTTACGGCGGTTGCAGAAAACAACCCGGATATTCAGCAGTTTGAAACCTCTGTGTTCAGCGGCACGTATGTCACGGCAGACATCGATCAAGATTACTTGGATTACTTGGAATCGTTGCGCAGCGAAGACTCGAAAACGCAACGAGAAATCCAACAAGATCTTGCCAATCTTGAACTGCATAACGAAGGCATGTAACTGCCCCGCAATGTTCCCCTTTGCGTGATGTGGTGTTATGGAAAAGCGAGAGCCTGTGCTCTCGCTTTTTTTATGCCTCTGTATTTCAGGGAAACGTTGTCGGCTTAAGCATACTGCGAATGAATGCGGCTAATGAATAAAGACGGGTCCCACACCGAGGTTCCACAAAATCACAGAGCCAGCAATGATAGCCACAAGCAACACCAAGCCCCCCGTCACGATAGAGCTGGCATAAATGAAGCCGCGCTCTTCTGGTATGTGCATCAGAATGGGCACGCCGGTGTACAGCAAGTAGACCGAGTAGGCGACGCCCACTAAACCCACCAACATTAAAAACCACACTTGTGGGTAAAGCGCGGCCATGCTTGCCATAAATAACGGTGTGGCCGTGTACGCGGCAAGCTCCAGCGCTTGTGTGTAAGTGGGGGCGGAACCAAAGGTGTGGCTCATCCAGTAGGTGAGGTACGCCAAGGCAAAGACGCCGCCGATCAAGGCGATGTACATCGCGATAGACATGGTAAAGGCGCTGGACGCGGTGAGAAAAATAGGCTCGCCGACACCAATTCGCCAGCCAATGAACACGCTGGAGAGAAAAGCAAAGGCAGGTGGAAAGAGGGCGATCACTACAATGTGGCTCAAACTGCTTTGTATGCCTTCATGATCCTTGTCAATGGTGCGCCACTCTTGTTTTGGATGGGCATAGAGCCCGAATAGGTGTCCCAAAATCATAGGTTATCCTCAATAAGTCTTCCTATTAACGTGTAGTCGGGGTTGATAGGGTTCGCAAGGTGAGGTGTATCTCACTGAATGACATAACCCGCTGTGTGACACCATTTTTCAGTGAAAATGCGGGTAGGGCGTGTCTAAAGGGGGCAAGTGTGGTCGTCTAGGTGATAAATGGGAGGGGAAAGTAAAATAAAAAGGAAACGAAGAAAGCCGATAAATCAGCAAAAGCGTGGTAGGTAGAAAGGGGGATTGGCAGGAGGAGAAGCCTACCATCCATCATGAGCAAAAGGAACAAACACGATGAATGGCGGACGGGGCGAACGCGGGGTCATTACAGCTTGAAGTAATCACTCGCAAATTCGATGAACAGGCGTAACTTTTCGGGTTGGTAGTCACGGTGGTTATACATCAGGTACACATCACGCTCATTGGATGACCAGTTTTCCATGATACGGATTAGTTTACCTGACTGAATGTAGTCTTTGAGCATGACATCGGGCATCAGTGTCACCCCTAAACCCGCCATACAGGCTTTGCGCACCACATTGAGTTCATTGGCTTCAAAACGGCCGCGGTCGCTGACCGTGATCGTTTCACCATTGTCATCCGTCAAACGCCAACGCAGCAGCGGTTTGCCTTTCAGCAGCGGATGATGGTGCAGATCTTGTGCGTGTTTTGGCTCTGGATTGTGCTTCAAATACTCAGGGCTAACGACCAAAATATCTTTTACCGCATTGATTTTTCTTGCAATCAGTGTGGAGTCTCGTTGTGGCCCAATACGGAAAATGATATCCCAATCCGTTGGATCCAGTAACTCCGGATCGTTACTCATCGATAACTCGATGTTAATCGCAGGGTGCTGTTGCATGAAGGTATTCAGCAAGGGTTGCAGCATAACTTTTGTCAGGTTAGAAGGGGCGGCAATCTTGAGTTTCCCCGCCGCGCCTTTGCACTCTTCACTGATGTGCTCAGCGGTATCGACCAAACGTTGAAGCAACGGGCTACAGTCATCATAGAATTTTTGGCCAGCTTCTGTCAGTGACAGCTTTCTGGCATGACGGTTCAACAGGCGGATGTTCAGGCACTCTTCGAGTGCTTGGATCCGTCGAGTGAGGGTAGCCACGGGCACTTGGGTTTTGCGGGAAGCTGCGGTATAGCTGCCATTTTCCACAACCATGCGGAACAAATTCAAATCGTCAAGTTTCATAACTCTACATCGCTGAAAACTTATAATTGAGAATTGTATAACAAAATGTGTCAAAAGATGTCGTTATCATGATAAGTTTTGCTATAAATCAAGATATCGTCACCTTCTTTTATCATCACTTGCCTTAGTGTTTGAAATTATTAATTTTTGAGCACCTTAACAAAATTCAATTAATTCTGCTTTCCTGCCGTATTTTGCCTGACGTGTCAGCGATTCCTGCCTATGCTTTTGATACGTTAGTAAACGATTTGCTGGCAAGGCGCCTGTAAACCAACCATGAACACATCAATCATCAATCATCAAATATCAACATACACAGCCACAGCGTGCGTATGCTAAGCGGTAAAGGGGCAAGGGAGTCCGGTTTGCTTGAAAATAAAGACATCTTGATTGTCGAAGATGACCCCGTATTCAGAACCATGCTGACTGGCTTTTTAAACAGCCAAGGTTGCCATGTGCGTGAAGCTGAAGACGGTCTGCAAGGGTTACAAGCACTGCGGGACGGGATCCCAGATGTGTTGTTGTGCGATCTTGCTATGCCGATCCTCACCGGAATGGAATTTGTCGAAGAAGTGTCTGTGCAATACCCGATGCTCCCCATCATCGTGATTTCCGGTACCGGTAATATGGGCGATGTGGCTAATGCGCTGCGTCATGGGGTGAAGGATTTTTTGATCAAGCCGCTTGATAACATCATGGTGCTGAAATCGGCGCTATTATCTGTGCTCAAAAGCCAAGATTGTGTCGCGAGCCACGGGGATTTCTCTAGCCAATGGATCAGTGTTGATGATGAAACAGTGATTGACGAAGAGTTGGAATGGCACATTGAAGAATTGAAGGCCAACCCAGAGGCCGCGCGTGAATTGTTGATGGGACTGATGCCACCCACTGAATCACACTTGGGGAATTGGCAACTCAGTTACTGTGTACTGCAGTCGGCAGATGTCTCGCCGGTGCTGCTGGATTACACGTGGCAGATGAATGGGCGATTGGCCTTTTATATGGTGGATTCCGCCTCTGGCGGTGACAATAGCACCGCGACCACGTTACTGATCCGGGCTTTTTTCAATGACTACCTGCGCACGCGAATGGCCGAGCAACACAGCTTATCGGGCTTAATTCGGGTAATTGAGAAAGGGATGCGTCATTCCGGTTATGCGACATCGTTACGCGCGGTGTTTGGGGTGTTTGATGCGACCGATCGCAGTGTCACCATTACGTCGGCGGGGTTGCCAGCACGGCTGCAAACTAGCGATGGCACTCAACGCATTAACAGCCAAGCGTGGCTGGGTGACAATGCCAGTCGTAATGAGAGCGTGAAGTTGTCGTTATCCGCCTCTGGCGGCCGTTTGTCGCTGTGTGAAATTGGTGCTGCCAGTTTCAGTTTGACGTTTAAAAGAGTTTAAGTGCGGGAAGAGCAGGGACGAGTAAAAGCGGGTTGAGAAGAGCGGCCCTATGGCCCTGAGGCCCTATGGAAAAAGCAGGAGCGAAAGCGCTTGCATCCATAAAGGGATCTAAAATCCTGCCTGCAGGACCACAGGACCACAGGACCACAGGACCACAGGACCACAGGACCACAGGACCACAGGACCACAGGACCACAGGACCACAGGACCCTTTTTTGTTTTCTGCTCTTACTCGCTTCTCGAAGCGCAGCGTGCCCCGTCCCTCGCCCCTGTTTTTCTCGCTTTTCCTCGTCCCTTAAGACTCGACACTCGTACCTTGATATATACAAAAACGGAGAGCCTAGGCTCTCCGTTTTCTCATTCATGTCGAATGTCTCATTACGCTTCAACAGGTTGAGCGTTGATGTCTTCTTTTTTCGCCACTCGGCCTTCTGCGCCGTGCATCCAGCTAACAAGCTTGTTTGCGCACAGTAGCAGGATAAGACCAGATAGAGTCGCTGCAATCGCGATACCGCCGAAGATAGCCATTGGGCCAGATTCACCTACGTGCGCACCAATGATGCCAGCCACGTAGTTAGCGATAGCGTTGAAGCCGAACCACGCACCCATCATCAACGATGCAAGGCGTAGTGGCGCCAGTTTCGTTACCAATGATAGGCCAATCGGTGACAAGCAAAGCTCACCCAGTGTGTGGAAGAAGTATGCACCGACCAACCACATCATAGAGGTTTTCACGGTGATATCACCACCTTGCTGCAAGGTTGCACCCACCATGCACAGGAAGCCTGCGGCAAGGAAGAAAAGACCCATCGCAAATTTCACCGGTGAATTCGGTTCTTTCGGCCCCATTTTCACCCAAAGCGCAGCAATCAGCGGTGCCATGGTGATCACAAAGAACGGGTTCAGTGACTGGAACCATGCCGCAGGCACTTCAAAGCTACCTAGCATACGGTCAGTGTACTGTTGTGAGTAAATATTCATTAGGCCGCCCGCTTGTTCAAAGCCCGCCCAGAAAATCACCACGAATAGACCCATTAGCATGATCACTTTCAGGCGATCGCGCTCAATTTTTGTCAGTGGCTCTTGTTTACCTGATGCGTTCATCGCTGCTGCGCGTTTCGCCGCAGGGACTTTACCGATATCACCCAATAGGCGCTCAGCGTAGATAAGCTGCGTAACCAGGCTGATCAGCATACCAATACCAGCAGTCAGGAAACCGGCTTTCCAACCGTATACTGCAGACGCTGTACCCGCAATGATACCGGCCAATAGTGAACCCAGATTGATGCCCATATAGAAAATGGTAAAGGCACCGTCACGGCGGTGATCACCTTCGTGATACAAATCACCCACCATGGTTGAAATGTTTGGTTTAAAGAGGCCGTTACCGATGATCAATAGTGCCAGACCACCATAGAAGGCTGTCACGGCGTGCGGGTCAATCATGCTGTGTGGTAATGCAAGGGTGAACTGACCCAGCGCCATCAAAATACCACCAATGATGATCGAGCGGCGTTGACCTAAGAAGTTATCAGCAATCCAACCACCAATAAGAGGGGTAATATAAACAAGTCCAGTGTAGATGCCGTAAAGGTTCAATGCGTCTTGCGTTGTCCAGCCAAGGCCGCCGTTAATCGTTTTATCCGTGAGGTATAAAACAAGAATCGCGCGCATCGCATAGTAAGAGAAGCGTTCCCACAGTTCGGTTCCAAACAGTAAGAACAAACCTTTCGGGTGGCCTAATAAAGTACCACTTTTTAGATTGCTCATAATTATTCTCTGTATTTAATAGGTATTGTGTTTGCTTGTGTGGGCTCTTTTATAAAGGACAAATTATTAAACTGCAAATCGCTACATTTCCGAAACAAAAAAGGAACAATGCAAGTCGTTGAACAATAAGCTATTGTTCAATAAGCATGCAAAAGTGAAATGTCAGTTTTACTTACTGATACCTCGGTCTAATATTTTAAACTCGCCTTTTTTTGAATGTAAATACTGATTTGGTGTATTTATGTGGTGTTATCATCTGCTGGTGGCGATTTGTCATACTTGTTACATCTCTGCGAGCAGAAAGGAAGTGCAGGGGAAGTGTTACCGGTATTATGAATAACAATCATTTAGTGATTAATTAGTCGATTTGCACGGCAACATCTGATTTGTTTTTCTGTATAATTACAGTGAGATAATTGATAAACAGGCGAGGCGGTGATGAAAGATTGGTATTTATTATATTGTAAGCGCAGTGAGCAAGAGCGCGCAGTGATCAATCTGGACCGTCAAGGTGTTGAATGCTACTACCCGCAGGTCACGATTGAGAAAATCGTCCGGGGAAAGCGTACGCAAGTGTTTGAACCGCTTTTTCCGGGCTATATGTTTGTGTACTTTGATCCGGAAGCGATCAGCTATACCACGGTCCGATCAACCCGTGGTGTCGCTGACTTTATTCGTCAAGGGGCGCGACCACAAACGGTAGGGCCTGAATTGATTTATGGGTTAATGATGAATGAAGATTCCGAAGAGCAGCAAGCAAAGCTGTCGGATTTACCCCAACCAGGTGAAACCTTGCAGTTAACGCAAGGGCAATTCAAAGGGATAGAGGCAATTTATCAAGAACCTGATGGCGAGAAACGTTCCTTTATGCTGATTAACTTGTTGGGCAAACCGGTGAAAGTGAGCGTGCAAAATGAAGATCTCATGAAATAAGCAGTGAGAGACTCGCCGGTATCGCCCCGATATTTGTAAGATGGGGCGAGGTGCGCAGCACCGAAGGAACTTGGGTATCATTCGCTGAATTTGGTATAGTTAGCCCGATAATTTATAAATGGAACGCATAATGTCTATTACTTCTCCTGTGCGCAAAGCAGTGATCCCTGTTGCCGGTCTTGGCACGCGTATGCTGCCAGCGACAAAAGCCATTCCTAAAGAAATGTTGCCTATTGTTGATAAGCCATTGATTCAGTATGTGGTGAATGAATGTGTGGCGGCCGGTATTAAAGAGATTGTGCTGGTGACACACTCATCAAAGAACTCTATTGAGAATCACTTTGATACCTCTTTTGAATTGGAAGCGACGCTAGAGCGACGCGTTAAACGCCAGTTGTTGGATGAAGTGCAGAAGATCTGTCCGAAAGACGTGACGATCATGCATGTGCGTCAAGGCCAAGCGAAAGGATTGGGGCATGCAATTTTATGTGCACATCCCTTGGTGGGTGATGAGCCGTTTGCAGTTGTGTTGCCGGATGTGATTTTAGACGATGTCGCCAGTGACTTACGCCGTGAGAACATGGCTGCGATGGTCGCGGCATTTAATGAAACCCAGATCAGCCAAGTGATGGTTGAGCCTGTGCCGATGGCTGAGGTGTCGAACTACGGTGTGGCGGATATCGGCGGCGAAAGCTTGTTGCCAGGCGGTTCTACGGCAATGACGAAAGTGGTTGAAAAGCCAGCGCGTGAAGAAGCACCGTCTAATTTGGCGATTGTGGGCCGTTATGTTCTGCCGGCGGATATTTGGGCGTTACTGGCGCGTACCCCAATGGGTGCTGGTGATGAAATTCAGCTGACCGATGCGATTGACATGCTGATGAAAGAACAACAAGTGAATGCATTTCACATGTCGGGCAAAAGTCACGACTGCGGCAGTAAACTGGGTTACATGCAAGCGTTTGTCGAGTACGGCATGCGTCACCCAGAATTCGGTGATGCCTTTACCGCGTTTCTGAAAGAGACAGTGAAGCAGGAGAAATAAGCGACGAGACTCGAGGCTACGCAAGCTTTAGAGATGCGCGTGTTGCTTCGGGAGCTCTCTCGAATGTCACTTATTTATGCTTAGCGAATAAAAAAGCGAAAGGGCTCGTCCTTTCGCTTTTTTGATCTCATTCTACTCGAAACTCGAAACTCGAAACTCGAAACTCGAAACTCGAAACTCGAAACTCGAAACTCGAACCTAGTTACCCGAGTGATACTGCTCGCAAGCAAGTAGGGTGTTTTCGATCAGTGATGCCACGGTCATCGGGCCGACGCCACCGGGGACAGGGGTAATGTAGGCGGCTTTTTGGCAGGCGACATCGTATTCAACATCGCCCACTAACTGACCATTCTCCAGACGGTTAATACCGACATCAATAATGGTGGCACCCGGCTTGATCCACGCGCCCGGAATAAAGTTCGGTTTCCCTACGGCAACCACCACGATATCGGCTTGTCGAACATGGTTTTCTAAATCATGCGTAAAGCGATGACACGTCGTCGTGGTCGCCCCCGCCAGTAAGAGTTCTAACGTCATGGGACGGCCAACAATGTTAGAGGCTCCTACTACAACGGCATGCTTACCGCGAACGGCAATGTTGTATCGCTCCATCAATGTCATGATGCCCTTAGGGGTGCAGGAGCGTAATTTGGGGATACGTTGGCACAGGCGACCGACATTGTAAGGGTGAAAACCATCCACGTCTTTTTCTGGATCAATCCGTTCAAGTACCTTGGTGGTATCAATACCCGCAGGGAGGGGGAGTTGCACTAAGATGCCGTCGATGGTGTCATCCTGATTGAGTTCGTCAATCAGTGCTAACAATTCGGTATCTGTGGCGGTTGAGGGTAAATCAAAAGACTTAGAAAGGAAGCCAACTTCGTCACAGGCTTTTCGTTTACTGCCGACATAGATTTGTGATGCGGGATCGTGTCCAACTAAAACAACCGCGAGTCCAGGGGCGCGTAGTCCCGCCTCAATTCGCGCTTTAACCCGCGCAGTCACTTCTTGGCGCACCGTTTGAGAGATAAGTTTTCCATCAATTATTTGAGCAGTCATGGTCTTCCTTTCGATGATGAATGAACGGAGCCCTATCTGTCGCGTCTTCAGCAATAACGCTTTGGGGGACGTAATAGGCGAGGTGTGTTACGTGAACGTCACCGTCTTCAGCGGCTTTATGAATGAATGTTGAGTATTTGTAATGCATTGTCGCAAAAAAAAGGGACTAACGCCATACGCAAACGTTTGCTATTTTGTTAATTGATAGGGGCGAGGAAGAGCTGGGACGAGTGTCGAGTGATGCTGCGCGCCGAGTAACGAGTAAAAGCGGGTTGAGAAGAACGGCCCTATGGCCCTGAGGTTCTATGGAAAGGTGAGCAGGAACGCGGGACGAGTCTAAAGGGGCGAGTAAGAGCGAAAGCGCTTGCATCCATAAAGGGATCTGAAATTCTGCCTGCAGGACCACAGGACCACAGGACCACAGGACCACAGGACCACAGGACCACAGGACCACAGG